>CAYVWT010000094.1:0-3772 GCA_964455565.1 uncultured Clostridiaceae bacterium
GAGTTTCGTTGTCAACAAACAATTTCAGCACATAATGATCATCCTTGCATTCAATTAATACATTTTTAATCACAACATCACAACATTCTTCTTTCATTTCTACATTCATTATACCACTTTGCTGCTCGCACAAACCATTGTATAACATCCAGGAATAATCACCGGATCCTGAACCTATGGTCGGAAGACTTAAAATTAAGGGGTCGCATTCGTTATGACCAACTCCCTGATAATTTCCATTGTAAGGAACAATACTTCCATCAATAAGCCATGTCCATTTGTAAAAATCAATATGAGCTGGTCCATCTACCCGTTTGGGCAATTCGCCAGGGCAGTAAGAATAGCAGCCCGTAGGGAAACGCCAGAAATAAGTAGCGGGTGAAAATGGAACATCGATATCGGCATGATTTCTGCAGCCATAATCGTCGGTAAGCCATACACGATAAGCTCCTCCGCTGTTTATCAGAATGGGAGAACCGCTTTTTCCGTTGCTCCATGTATAATTGGTTCCACTACCAGTGGCACTGAGTTTGAGTGTATAGTTTGCACAGTCAATAACGTTTAGCGCAATGGTAGGAGCTATCGGCAAATCGTGCACCGTTACATGATAAGGAGGCGAAACAGAAGTACAGCCTCCATCCTGACTAAGACTTAATACATAGTAATAATCGCCTGCAGGCAAATTTTCGGTAAGTGTTTGGGCTGCGCCTACATTATTACCATTGCGTTCCCAGGAATAGCTAAGTCCCGTGCCGGATGGTGCATTAAAGGTAAACGACTCGCCCACACATACATTTTGCTTTCCGGTAATTATTGCCGGTATTGGATACTTAAAACTAACAGTAGCCGGCGGAGGATTGATGTTTTTGTAGCAATATTTGGCATCTTTAAGCTGTACCCAATAGGCTCCATCTGTATTGACATTGATATTGTTAACCGTAGTTAGTTGCGTAGGTAGCGTTTCTTTATACCACTGATAAGCATTAGGTGTGCTACTATTCAAAGCTAAATTTACTCTTACATTTACCGTTTGTCCATAACAGGGTGGTGTTAAAGAATCAAGGGTATAATAGCCAAAAATTGTGTTACCACTCAAATTATTCTGATCGATGTTAATAGCATGAGCTGTAGTATAATTACAATTGTGATTATCGGTAACAGTAAGGGATACTTGTCGGAAATTATCATCAGGGTTAGCTTGATCATAAACATACACTTTAGCAGCATGTAGTGCATGCAAGCTGGTATTATCACTAAAATTCCATACGGCGTAAGCAACATTGGAAAGCGGGTTGCTTGTATTGGTAAATTTAATTTCTCTGCCTTCGCAGGATTTAGTATTTGAATCCATAAGATTGGTAGTGCTTATGGTAAAATTGGGAATGGGTTGTATTGGTATGTTAATGGTTTGTTCCAGTTCACATGTATATCCACTTTGCAGGCTAACTTTTAGTCTCACCGTGTGTGTTCCGGCTGTTGTGGAAGTAATAAGAACATTCTGTCCAGTATAATTAGGTGTGCTTCCATTATTATCGATAAACCATTGCCAAGTATCCCAATTTTCATTATAATATTTAGCCGAGTGGTCGGTAAGATTAAGATTGTAACAGCCCCCTGCATAATTACAAGACAGATTCATAATAAAGTCAGCCACCAGAGGAATTGTAATGCTTTTGGCAGCTTTGAGCATACATGCTTTTGATTGATCATTCGGGAAATTTGAATTTTTATAAAATATTTCCTCAGCTATCCAATATACACCCGGTTTATTGAAATTATAAATATAAGAAGAATTAATAGATGAAGTACCACTCTGTCCCGTATATCCATCTTCTATTGGAGCAATCCAGTTATAGCTCCAAATATTGGTATTGGGTGGCGATCCTGCAACCACAGAAGTAATCTGAGCCTGATCGCAGATAGGTGTTGCCTGGGTAAGAATAGGGTCTCCAAATGGAGGAACAGGAATACAATTTGGCATTCCTAAAGTGTCACCGCAAGGTATATAATTTAAAATAAAATCATTGGATACAGTTGTACAATTATTTGAGCCTGTTACTTGAAGTTGGTATTTCCCTGCCTGAGAGCTAGCATCAAGTGTATATGTGCTTGCATTTGCCCCTGTAATAGAACTCAAATTCCATAACCATTGATAGGGGTTTGAACTTAAATTGCTCGAAGCCGATGAAGTTAGCAATATGCTATAAGGATAAGGATTCCCAATACTATCTGTACATACGGTTTGTCCATTTCCTGGTGATATATTTACCATAGGTGAAGGCATTACTATTACAGGATTAACAAAAGCATGAGAAAATTCACCACAACCACTATTTATAATATTTAATGTAATATTATATGTACTGTTTGAATCGGAATAGGAAAAATAAGTGTGTGACGTTGAAGATGGTGCTAATGTTCCTGTTGAGCCGTCACCAAAGTTCCAATCATACGTGGCAGAAGCTGTTGGTGTTCCAGGCACAGAGCTTGTTAAGCTAAAAGTAACATTACTTCCCGAACATACAGGATTAGGTGATACTGTTATTTCGTAATTTGGTGTTTGAATGATAATAATAGGTATGTATATCAAGGTTGTTTGCCCGCATTTGGTAACCCTACACCTTATTTCGCAATTGGTAGTTGCAGTTACGTGGTTAAAAGTAATTTTTGCCGAAGTACTGCCTTGCCCTAAACTTATGCTTCCCATTTGTGCAGGATAAACACTCCATTCGTAAGATTCTCCTATTACACTATTGTTTAAACTTAAATTAAAATCATACGTTGCATCTCCGCAAACAGTGGAATCGGGAATAGGTGTTTTAGCAATAGTACCACTCACTACTATCTGCGTAATGGTGTCGCTGTATGCATCCGAAGTACAGCCTGGCATATTATTCCAACTGCGGCTAACTGCAAGTGATTTTGCACCGCTACTGTTCCATGTTACAGAAATAATGTTGCCTATGGCAGTGGTAGCAGTGGTGCCTGATACTTCACCCCCTGTTATTGTCCAGCTTGTGGTAGTATTTGCCATATTACTTACTGTATAGGTATAGGGATAATGCAAACAAACCTTGTCTTCGCCCGAAATTGCAGTAGGTTTTGCTGGTGGGTCTATTACTTTTATTGTTACTGGATCCGGGTCACAGCTACTTCCTGTACTAAATGCTTGTATGGTGTAGGTTCCTGATACATCAAATGTGGTTGACGAAAATGTAATACTACATGATGTAGTATAGTTTTGTGTAACTACGCTTCCACTGGGTTTAATCACTTTCCATGAAGCACCGGGGCAGCCATTGGGGTAGTAAACAGAACAGCTAACAGCAGTATTTTTACAACTTTCGGCAGGTGCTGTAATAATAGGCTTGTTTTCAATATTAACAAGAATCGTATCAGTACCCTTGCAGTCCACTAAAGTATTAACATAATTACATACCAACCAAAACTTAGCTGCAATATTGCCTGTTTTGATTTCAATTTCGTTGCTGTTGTCTAAATAAGAGGTTGGGATGGTGCCTGTGTAACCGTTTTCAATTATTTCCCATGTAAAATTGGTAGCGGGCCATGCCGGCAATGAATAGTGATAATTGGTATTTGTGCAAACATTCAAGGGACCACTAATGCTTCCGTGAGCTTGTATAACAGGGATTTTGACGGTTGAGCTGTTTTTACATGGGCGCGGCCGGGCGGGCTTCGAACCCAAAAGCCGGATTAAGCCCATTGTAGCGCACAATCCGGCCTTTTCGGCTATGTGTTTTTGGTCGCCGGG
>CAYVWT010000094.1:3782-5181 GCA_964455565.1 uncultured Clostridiaceae bacterium
ATTGCATGCTAAACCTAACAATGATACATAGCCAAAACCATCGGTACCTATATTGTCCCATTTTACAGCAACTTCGTTATCATTTGAAGTGGTGTACTTGGTTCCTCCTGAAATGGTCCATATATATTCACATAGTGCATCAGTATGATATATGGCGGTATTGTTTTCGCACTCAACCGAAGTACAATAAATTTTGGGACTTTCCTGCTCCAAAACACATATCCTTCTTTTAAAATGGCTTTTACATCCGCATTTATTAGTTACCCATAAAACAACTGTGTATTGACCAGGTGTAGAATAAGTATGAGAAGGGTTTTGTAAAACAGAAAAAGCTGTAGGCGATCCATCGCCAAAATCCCATTCCCAAAAGAGTCCAGCTGAATCTGAATTTGCTGTAGATAAATCCTGAAAATTTATGGTTTGATTCAGGCAAATTTGGTAACAAGAATCAAGAGGTAAATCAGCATCAAGAGATAGATTCGTAAGATTATCAAAAATAAATTTAGCCTCAGGTTTTTCAATTTTTTTGATACAAAGAGTATATGATTTATGTGTACATCCATATATGCAATATTCTGTTACTGTAATATTGCCCTCACCAGCAGCACCCCATAGCACTTTTATGCTATCTAATGGATTTCCGTTAAAATTACTATTTGTAATCGTAGTACCAAAAGGTGTAAGCAATCCTCCTTGGTTTGGAACATAAATTACACCTCCGGTTACTGTCCAATCGAAACGATAAGTAAGCTCATTAAGAGGAAACATATCCTTTGCATAGTATGTTACCCAGGAATCTTCGCAAACTTTTATACATCCGCTTGAGTCTTCAACAATAATATTGGCGAGAGAATCATCTTTAGTTGTAGGTTCCTGACATCCAACTTCACTGGAAGCAATAATAAACGGATTGAGAGCCTCTAATACGATTTCATTTCTATTGGCTGTACTGTAATCACTCCCGTTTACAATAATCTGAAATCCGGGATTAGTATTGGCTACAAACCAATGAATTTGTACCTGAGTATTGGATACATAGATAAAATTGCATTGCCCTGCAGGCGAAACAGACCATGTATAGTTTACGCCGCTCACGGTGTCCATAAGCTTATAGGTACGTGTTTCTCCCACACAGGTAATCCCTAAACTATCGTCGTTTGAAATAATAGAAATATTCTGCGCCCGGGTTTCAATGGCTGCTATATTCAATAGCATAAAAAATAATATTACCAAACGCATGTATTTTTGTTTACTATATTGATAAATGATTTTTGACATAAAATTACATTTTTAAATTTATTTATAAATAATTATTTTATTCCTTCCCCTATTATTCATCTGATGAGCAATAAAGTCATCAAATGAATACAAGAGGATTAAAAAAGCAATGCTTAAACCC
>CAYVWT010000095.1:0-5111 GCA_964455565.1 uncultured Clostridiaceae bacterium
TGATGTCCCAATTAGTTCCAATCATATGTAGTGGTTGCCCTAATTCATTCTTTTCAACAATAGCAAGAGCCCTAATATTTCGAGTAGTACCATCAGGCCAACATACTCTAAACTCTGTATCAAAATCTTTTTCGCCTTTTATTGCCATCTCTACTTCTGAATCGCATCGTTCTATATCATCAGGATGAAGACCATCTCTCCAATTTTTATAAACAACATTCAAACCATTTTTTTCAACCCCATAGAGTTTAAACATCTGGTCATCCCAAATGATATTGTTATTAACAATATCATAATCCCATATGCCAACACCACCAGCACGTGTCGCTAATTCAAGGCGATCAGATGTCTGTTTTAGATGGTTTTCTGCTCTTTTAATATCAGTGATATCTATCATTACAGTTAGCAATTGTGTTGAATTTTCAGTTTTTATTATTTCACCCGAAAAAAGTCCAGTCAATATCCTACCATCTTTGGCACGAACATCGACTTCTAAATCCGATAACATACCGTTGGTCTGTAGTAGCTTTCTTGCTTCATCCCTCTGACTTTCATTACAAAATAACCCTAACTCTGAAGCCGTTCTCCCTATTATTTCTTCCCTTGAATAACCTATTTTATTAACAAATGCTTCATTTGCATCAATATATTTGTTCGTATTTAAATCCGTTAATGCCATTATAGCAGGATTTTTGAAAAAAGTTTTTTGGAATTTCTCTTCGCTTTCTCGTAACGCATTCTCAGCTTTTTTTACCTCAGTGACATCATTGAAAATAACAGCAAATTGACCCTTTCGAGGACTAAAAACAGATACGTGATAATACCTGTCCAATTCACAGGAATAATTTTCGTAACTACAAGGCTCGCAGGTTAAAGCGACTTTACCATATGTTTCTATCCAGTATTTTTCGGTATTAGGCATAATATCTAAAACTGTATTTCCTACCAAATCATATGCCTTTAAACCAGTAAGATTTTCAAACGCTTGGTTAATATCTAAGAAACGATAATCTGCTGGATTACCTTTATCATCAAGTATTATTTCATGAAGTGCAAAGCCCTGTGTCATGTTTTCAAAAAGCATTTAAATCTTTCATTATTCTGTTTTGAGTATTCCTCTATTTTTTTCGAGTCGGTGATGTCAACTAGTGATATTAAAACATATTCTTCTTCAGAAGCAATTATCGGTATGGCACTAACCTCTAACCACTTATACTCGTGAGCATTATTAATTTTTAACGAGTGATTTAACTGTGCATTTATTATGCTTTCTTTACTACTTAATACACCAACGACACCTCTTCTCAACTCACAAAGTTCGCACTCGGCAAGTGTGCCGCAAATTTCATTACCATCAGCGACAACAGAGCAATTAAATACATTCCCGAATTTTTCACCTATATAGTTTTTTGGAGTTGAGTTAAATAATTTAAACATACTATCGTTTACAATAACAAGCTTTGTATTGTTATCAACGACAACATATCCAACTGGTGCAAAACCTAAAACTTCAGAAAGACATTCCAAGGAAATGCTCAAACTAAAACCTCCTCGTTCAAATTCCATAATTAATTAATTTTTACCATATACATATTTGATTATATAACAATTCACTACCTAAAACAATACATATTTTTACTAAATTCTACAAAATAATTTGTTTACTTGGATAGAATTAAAAATAATCCCCGCCCATTTCAGAGCAGGGTCATTAGTTTAATTATTATGCTATTCAAACCTACTCAATAATTGTGGCACGCTAGGCAAAAATCTACCAATTAGAACCCCTATGACCATGCACGCCAGCTACCATGTATGTGATGTATATTTTCAACCTCTACGGCAAGTCCCATTTCAGCTACTGCTAATTTGGTATTTTCAAATGTTTCTGTACTTTTTTACAACAAGATCCTAAAACTTTAATATTCATAACCATTCTCCTCTTTTTTATATATTTAAAATTCTAACTATACTTAATTAATTTACTTAAAACCCATGTCGGTTAATACTGCCATTATTTGTTCCTCTGTCATTCCACCTTGATGTGATGTATAAACGTGTTTATTTGTATCTTTTGCAGAATACATATTCATTTGCATTTTATCTGGGTCACTCGGTACATATGGTTTACCATTTTTGTCGAAGAAAAACTGAGTTGGTATTACTTCAACTGGAAAATTTGCTGCTGCATTTTTGTATTTCCATACGTCGACAAATTTCACAATTACTTTTCCACGTAATTCTGCATTCAATTTTTTAAGCACGGGTGCCATTTCCTTACAAGGAATACACGAATCAGCACCAAAATCTATAATAATTGGCAAGCCGTATGACTTTAACTTTGCTAAATCAATAGTAGTTGCAACCAAATCAAAATCCGCATTTGTAGTTGCAGGCTTTGCGGTGCTAACGGGAGCTTCCGTCTTCTTTACTGTTTCTATTATAGTTTTTTCTTCCACAACAGATACTTCTGAATTAACAGGTTTTTCTTCATTACTTAAAGTATTATTGGTTTCTTCTGATACTTTTATTGTTGTATTTTCTGTATTTTTAATAGAATCTTTATTTTCAGGTTCTGAATTTTCAATAACATTATCGTCTGCCACATCAT
This sequence comes from uncultured Clostridiaceae bacterium, assembly GCA_964455565.1. Classification (GTDB taxonomy): domain Bacteria; phylum Bacillota; class Clostridia; order Monoglobales; family Firm-18; genus CAYVWT01. Next base: position 2,612 of record CAYVWT010000095.1, read on the forward strand.
TAGTGGAATCAGCAACATCATCACCTTTAACAACTTCCTCCGTAGAAATTACCGAATTTTCTTTAACTGCACTATCATCATTTAATGCGGTTATAGCGGAAGGCTGAGCAGTAGTATTCAAATTATCTGAAGGCTTATTTTTGACAAACCATATACCTCCGATAATACCAACAATTAAAATAGGTAAAACAATTTTAACGATCATTAAGGATTTTTCTTTATTCATATCAACACTCCTAATAATTATTTTACAATCCTAAATAAAACATATAAAATGCAATAAGTAAAATAGCAATTCCCATAACATATTTTAACATAGTTGAAAACACACCATATTTACCACTTGATGTAAGTTTCTTTACAAAACCGATGGATGTTCCTGCTATCAAAACCAAAAAACTATGTCCAATGGAATATAGCAGTAATAATAAAACTCCCCAAGCTACATTTCCACTTCTTGCGACCATGCCTAATAAAACAATAAGCACTGGTGTTGCACAAGGCGACGAGAATATTCCACCTAAAACGCCTGCAATAAATGCTCCAACATATCCTTTTTGTGTGCTTTTAGATATAAGATGTGTTGAAGGTATGAAATTATACACTTCGAAGGTTTGTAATGCCATAAGCACCATTAAAACACCTAACACGATATACCACCACGAAGATGACATTCCCATTAATTTACCTAAAAGTGATGCCGCAGTGCCAAGTGCGGTAAAGGTTACAGCCGAACCAATAGCAAATGTTAGAGATAGCTTAAAGGCTTTTTTTGCATCATTACCTCCTGTACCACCTACATATCCAATTACAAGTGGTATGCTGGATAAGGCACATGGTGTAACAGATGTTAAAATTCCTGCCAAAAGAGCCAACAGAGGAGCAAGCCACATATTTTGTTTTATCAGAACAGATAGGGTTTCAAGTAAGCTATTAACCATCCTTATTGAGCCTCCATCTCTTTTAAAACTTCTTTTATTTGTTCTTCCGTCATTCCACCTTGATGTGCCGTATAAACATGTTCATTTGTATCTTTTATGGTATACATCTTCATTTCCATTTTATCTGGGTCACTTGGTTTATATGGATTACCGTTTTTATCAAAGAAAAACTGCGTTGGTATTACTTCAACTGGAAAATTTGCTGCTGCATTTTTGTTTTTCCATACGTCAACAAATTTCACAATTACTTTTCCTTGCAATTCAGTATTTAATTTTTTTAGGACAGGTGCCATTTCCTTACATGGAATACACGAATCAGCGCCAAAGTCAATTACGATTGGTAAGCCGTATGACTTTAATTTCTCCAAATCAATTCCTGTTGCCGCCAAAGCAAAATCTGCATTTTTATCTGTATTTACAACCTCACTATTTGATGAATTGCCCTTATCAGCTGTTGAGGAACTGTTATTTTCAGTTGAAGGTGTTGCAATGCTTGAAGGAGTTTGAGGAGGTGGAGTTTGTGCAGGTTCATTAGCATTATTCTTAAATACCCATATTGTTCCTATTATTACAACAATTAAGATTGGAGTGATAATTTTTACTAATAAACCTGTTTTCGACTTAGCGTTATTCATTAGCAACTACCTCCGCAGTCACAACAACATTCATCATCATCACTTTTACCGTTTGGCGGTATCCATCCTGTATCGTCACCAACATATTTTATTGCACCACTTGGGCATATGTTGCCACAACCATGACAACCTTCAATACATCCATCACCGTTTGCTACTATAGGTGATGGCTTTTTTGATTTATCATAAACCCCATGCTTGCATTTCTCAACACACGCTCCACACTCCAAGCATTCTAAATAATCAATAACTGGATACCACTTTTTTGACATTTTTAAACATCCTCTTCCTATATAAAGTTATATTTTATGTTAATAAAAATCCTAACCAATTAAATACATAGCCGACTATAACAATTCCAATAGTTACAATTGTAACGATTGTGCCGAGCAATTTAGGCTTACTGCTTTTCTAAGCATAATTACAGATGGCAACGATAGTGCTGTTACAGCCATCATAAATGATAAAATTGTTTCAATACCTACACCTTTAGCAGAAAGAGCCTCCGCAATTGGAATCGTGCCAAAAATATCTGCATACATAGGAACACCAATTACAGTTGCAATTAAAACAGAGAATGGATTATTGAAACTTATACTTGCTTTAAATTAATTATTGCCTTCAAATTATCTAATATTTATTATACATTAACATTCACTATGTATCAATACTTTTATGTAATAATTCCCAAAGCATTTACTGAAATTAGACAAAAAAAATACCGCCTCAGCATTTGCCAAAGCGGTGTGTGTATGATTAAATTAAATTTGCAATCCTTTATCCCAAATTTCATATTCACTAAGGTCAATTTCATCAGTCCAAGCAACACCAAATCCTCCACAATCAACATGCACCAAGTCGAAAATAGCCTTGTTTTTGAGTTCATCAAACACTGGATGTTTATCAATTAATTTTTTAACATCA
>CAYVWT010000096.1:0-5078 GCA_964455565.1 uncultured Clostridiaceae bacterium
AACTTTTGTAACTAATGTATCAACGATAGATACAAAAACTACATAAAAATAAGGGTGCAATTAAGCACCCTTTAAATTATCTATTATGTTAAAGCGTTAGCCATATTGATAAGTAGTTTATCAAGATTATTAACTACTTGATATGCGCTTGTCCAGTAATCAGGACTATTTATAACTCCTTTTTCAACCAACTTATTTATAGCAACATTTACATCTGTAATCATAATATTTTCCCTCCTAATCAATCTATCTTTGAATATGTACCATTGCTCCCAACTGCCATTGTTCATAGAAGCAGGGCAATTTTTTCGGCTTGCATCATAGTGCCTTACAACTCTGTCAAGTGGCAAGTTTAATTCAGCCATTAGCCATTTAACAAAGTCAACCGTATTCGCAACAGCCTTTTCATAGTCGCCGTCAGAATTTACGCATATTTCAATGCTAACAGAATTATTATTAGTAATTCTGTATTTACTTTTACCGTCGCCGACTGCCCAAGTGTAATTTTTAGTATAATCGTTAATCTGCGTTATACTATCACCATCAACAAAGAAGTCGGCAGAGCTTTGTCGGTCGCCTGTGTTGAAATAATTATAGTTAGCTATATCGTCAGCGCCTGGCTTTGTGTTTCCACTATCGTGAATAACTATGTATTCGATAGACTTAGTTCGTTTGCTTGTGTTAAATGGTATTTGATGTTTGTCTATTGGTAGCATTATTTATCACCCTTGCTCAAATATCCTGCAAATGCGCTTACTCCTGCAATTGCTATATCTTTGCTATCAGCACCTAACACAATTAAAGAACATACCGCAATAACAACAATACCAAGTACAACTAAATTATTATCTTTTAACATTTTAAGCACTCCTTTCAATTTCTTTTATGTACTCGTCTACATTTTCCCTTGCACGAGCAAATCTACCATTTAACTTAAAACCTCTATCTCTTGCTTCTCGCTCGATAAAATCAAGTACCGCATCTTGTGTTAGCATAAGCCTATTAGTATTTTGCCTATGCCATTCGCACTCGTGTTTGCTATCCTTTAATGTTTTAGTGATTTTGCGTGTTGCGTATAATATTACTGTTGAAATAACGAATACTGCTAACCCTGATATAATATCTTGCCCCATTTTGTCACTCTCCTATAATGTATTTTTAATTACCCATCACCAACACATCAACAGAAATACTACTTGCAATTCCACTTTTGCTTATGTTAGTTAGATATTGTATCGTTGATATGCTTGGATATGTTATGCTCTCTGTTGTTGGGGTTGCTAACTGATATTGTACTGTCACATTATTACTTGCAAGCCAAGTTTTCAATGTTGCGACACTCGTTGTTATACTTATAGGTATCACTAAGTAAAGTCCTGTATTGTCATATATACCTCCTGCCCCTTGACTTGTGCCTGCAATGATTTGACTAATTTGGTTCGGTATATTCATTGGTATAAGTTGCTTAAAATGACTGTTTATATCAACGGGTGCATAGCTTGGAGCAAATGGAATTTTACAATTTGCAGGGTATGGTGTCCATAGTGCGATTGCATTGCCAGTAGAAAATGCTGTTGGCAAAGTCCAACTCTCGCTACCATTCAGCACAACACTACCAACATTCCTCTCAATCCAAGCTGTTTGTGTGGTCTTATCTATTACTAATTTATCCTTTACACCATTTGGCAAGTTGCGAAGTGTGCCCAGCAAATTTGTAATATGTGTTGTAATGTTATCAGTTATAGTTAAAACAGGATTAACTACATTTGTTATTGTAGCAGGATAATTTGGTGATGGACTATCTGGTACAAACGGTGCGTAGGCTTTATCACTTTGGCTATTTAAACATATAAAAGGTCTAATTGTTCCATTCCCAAATGCTGTTGTATATGTTGCGAAAGTTGCTGTATTGCCACTATCGTATATTAGAACTCCGATGTAATATTCATTACCTGCCATTGTAATTGTAGAGCCGTTACCAACTGCACCTATTGTTCGAACAAAACTTTTATTTATATCATATACTCTAAACGCAAATCCATAAGGACTCGCATTGTTAGTATGGATATAGTATATAGCTGATGGTGTTACCCTTAATAAATCTTTCAATCTTATTCTTGTGGTGTCTATTACCTCTGAACCATCAGTAGCAGAATAATGTCCACTCTCCCACTCACTAATATCAGTAGGACAAATATTCTTACCCTGCACCGTCACAACTTGACTACTTGCACCGTCAATGGTTAACTTTTCGACTGGCGCATTGACGGTGTTTTGTATTGTTAATGATGTACCTGTGTAAGTCTTTTTTGCAACTCGAACGTGATTATTTGCGTGTAGTATCTGTAGGTTATTTTGCATTACACAATCACCGTCCTCGTGAAGTAATAATATGTGCCTGTCCAAACAAAAGTGTAATGGTAGGATTGTCCTGCGGTTGCTATGATATAATTATAATCAACTGCTTTTTTACTGCCTACTGGCAAAGTTAAATCGTAGTCTGTGACTATTTGCCCTATTGCACCATTCGTGACATTCGTTATACTTGATAGGTTATTAGTGGTTAGTATGATTTTATCCGATAACGAATAATCCCAAATGCCTGTTGTAACAGTGATAAAACTCTCATATCTATTTGGCTTATTTATTAGGTCAGGATAACTGCCTGTTGTTGCTACCGTGGGTAATTGCAAAATACCTAATAAATAATTTTTCGATAACTGTACCATTGACAAATCTGTCATCCAAACCCAAGACGGTGTAACAAGAGGATTGCCTTGAATATCCTTATCAAAATACTTGTAAATTGATGAGAATGATAAATCCATACTTATTATTTCGCAAATATCACCGTGTTTCATAGTTGTTATTGCGTTCATATCTGCAATTGAATTTTTCATATACTTTACAGGAATATCACTTATCATACCTGTTATAATATTTTGAATGCCTAAGCAGTCACTATATAACTCTTCTGTGTCCTCTTTTAGAGTTTCAACATCTGATTTTAATAGTTCGGTTGCTTGTTTTGCGGATATAACTGTGTCCTTGTCAACCGATACTGCGTTAGTGTCAGCTATTACTATTGCTTTATCACCTGCAACCGCAATTTTATCCTCTGCCACTTGTTCTGCATTAGCAATAACCTCTAATGCTTTTGCAACAACTATATCTTTGTTATTTTCGGTTATCAACGCATTATCAATAGTTGCTTGTACACTATCGGCACATACCACAAAGCTATTTAAAATTTGAGTAAATATTTCAGGGTATTCATCGGCTATGCTTGATGTTACATTCAAAGATTTTGATACATAATACTCATATACATCTGATTTCCATATAGGTGTATTTTCGCCGTCAACCGTTGAGGCTACGAATTGTAATAATGCATTACCAACTTTGGTAACTGCGTTTGTAAGGTCAAATTTTCCGTCTGTGATAGTTTTTATATCTTGTGTACCATTAGCAGGTATAATCTCACAAGTCTTGATATAATTTTCATAGCCTGTTGGATATGTAACCTCAACTAATAATACTCTGTTTTCGCCATCGTGCGACACGTCAACCTCGCTCGGTGTAACTTGTCCATTTTCACTTAGTGTAAATTTTAGCGATTTCATATAGCACCTCTTTTCTAATTTTGGGTATAAAAAAGACACCCTTTCGAGTGTCTAATATTATTACTTATCAATTGGTAGTATTTCTTCTGTAAAGTATTTTTCGGAAATCATAATTCTGTTTTCAATATTTTTAAATGGTATATTTTCTTTTATAATTTCATCTGTTGTTTTTCTGCTGTTGGGTTTTCCACTGCGCAATATCACGTTATAACTTTCATTGGTAGACCCCTCATTTGTAGTTATAAAATCAATATATGTGTTTTTCATCATAAGTTTTTGAATAAAATAATCTTTAGGACAATATTTTACTCCGTTTTCATCATAATATACGCCCTCCGTTGCAATTTGCCTGCCATTTACATCAAAAGTAATTTCATTTTCTAATTTTTGAGGTTTCAATTCCTCTGTTTCCACTTTATCAATTCCTTTCTTGCCTATATAAGCAGTATTTGTTTTATCGTCATAGCTTACATCTTGGCTTAATGCTGTACTTACCGCCCTAATAGGTATATATGTTGTATCGTTGTATAGAAAATTATCTACATTGATTTTTTCGCCGTTTACAACAATATTTACGCTATTTGGTTGCACGCTTATAGATTGCCATACATTAGCCGATACACTAAATGCCATTGTTAATATTACACCAATAATAAAACCTTTTAATTCTTTTTTCATAGGTAACAACTCCTTTTTTCTTATTGTACCCTAAAAAATAGAAAATATCAATAATTAGTTATACTAATTGAATTTGCCCCACATACTCCTGTCCACTATATACTGCAAGCACCTTAGTACTCTCATTAACTCTTATGCCTATTGAAGCAGTGTCCTTAGTTCCGTTGGTATTGGTAGCATATACATAGCCTTTATTTTCAAGACCCTTAACATCTGTTGTATCCGCAAAATCCCAAATGTTTTGTGCTTCCACTATACTATTTACACTATTACCTCTTGCGGTTAAAAATGTATTACTTGAACCATCAGGAGTGTAATACGAGAGTGACACCCCTGCATAATCAGCATTGCCAGCACCATAAATGTCATTAATTCCAAACCATCGCCTAACTTCCTCATTGTTCAAGTGATAAAAATATGTACTACCATAATTTGCATTAGTAGAAAGTGCTATGTAATTATCGTTATTTGCAGTGTTAACTAATTTGGTAATTCCATTAACTGTTGCTTGGCTAAAATCCCAAGCCCCTTGCGGTTTAGTTGTAGGATTTGTTGCAGCATTATTCATCTCAAAATTTAAAATATTCCCTTGGTCGCCATCTCTTGAAAGTATTGCAAACGAAACAGAATTTAAACCATTCAATCCTGCACCATTATCAACAATTTTAAAAAATGCCTCGGCTGCCGATGATACAGTATGATATAGCACTAAATCTGTAAAAGAACCACTTGTGTCTACATCAAGGAATGCTGTATATTCTGTACTTGACTTTGCAA
>CAYVWT010000097.1:0-5064 GCA_964455565.1 uncultured Clostridiaceae bacterium
TAAGGTAAAACAATAACCGTCTTCATCTTTGGCTTGGTAATAGGTGTACTACCTTCCCCACCTATAACAACAGGTGTGGTGGCTATTTCATCAACAACATCCATGCCGGAGATAACTTTGCCAAAAGCAGCATAAGCACCGTCCAAAAAAGGTGCATCTGCGTGCATGATAAAAAATTGGCTTGACGCAGAGTTCATATCCTGTGCACGAGCCATTGATATAACTCCTCTGGTATGTAAAATGGTATTTTGCTTAAAACCGTTCTGCAAAAATTCTCCGTCAATTGTTTTGATTGAACCACCAGTTCCATCACCTTTGGGATCTCCACCTTGAATCATAAATCCAGGAATTACACGATGAAATGAAAGGCCATCATAAAAGCCTTGTCCAACTAACGCTAAAAAATTTGCAACTGTTTTAGGTGCATATTTAGGATATAATTCAATTACTATTTTCTTTCCACTTTCCATTTCAATTTGCACATTAGGGTTAATTCCTTCTGTGGTATCTTTAGTTTCTTGAATTATTACAGTGTTATTATTTTCATCCCAATCTACTTTTGCATTCAAGCTCTCAGCAACAAAACGTACTGGAACTAAAGTTCTTCCATTTAGAATTACTGGAGCTACATCAAGTGTAATTTCTGTATCATTTTTATAAGCTATGTTACTGCCAATTTGTAGTTTGAAATTCAAATTACCCTTTTCTGCAAAAACGCTTTGTGTCTGTTCATTCCAAACTATTGTTGCGCCCATTGCCTCGAATATTGCACGCATAGGAACAAGCGTACGATTATTTTCAATTATTGGCGGTTGGTCAAACACAAGATTGCTACCATTTAAAATAATATTTATATTGTTTTCAACCGCAGCATTAACACACTTTATATCTATTGGCAATATTCCACACATACTAAAAATTATAGCAAAACATAATACCTTACTGAAAAACCTTCTCATAAGAAACTCTCCCCTTACTGTTTTATTAAAAGTAACTTTTTTATTCCAGCCCAATCTCAACGTCCCCAAGAACATTAGTCTCACACGCCAACCTATAACCTTCTGAAATTTTCTTTTCTCCAAGTTCCTTAATTTCAAATTTTGTAGGTTCGCTTACATTTCCGCTTAAAACCTTTACTACACATTTCCCACATTTGCCCTTGCCATTGCAGGATGCCTTGATTTTAACTCCAATATTCTCTGCAATATCAAGGATTGTTTTTTCTTTTTTAACCTCAGTTTGCCGTATAAACTTAACAGTAAATGCCACTTAAATCATCTCCATTTGATTTTGTTTTCTAAACGATAATTATTTTTCAGAATTTGCTTTAGCCCACGCAATAGCAAATGCAGAATTTTCATCAGCATTTTCTTGTTTCTGTTTTTGCAAAAATGATTGTACTTCGGTTTTTGACACATCACTTCTATTTTCTGCTAAGCGCTTATTAAACGAATCAAATTTCTCTCTAAACCCACATTTGCAGGTGTAAATTTTCCTTTCGCCATCGCCAAAAACTTCAAGTTTTTTGTGACAAGTAGGACATCTTGCATTGCTAAGGAATGATAAGCTATGCCTATAACCGCACTCACGGTCAGGGCATACTAACATCTTGCCTTTTTTACCATTTATCTCAAGCAAAAATTTGTCACAGCTTGGGCAACGGTTTTTGGTCATATTATCATGGCGATAGCTTACCGTACTGCTTTTAATATTGACAATCAGCTTAACCACATAATTTTTAATATCAGCTGTAAACATCTGACTTTTTGAAGTGCCTTTGCTAATCTCTGTAAGTTTTTGCTCCCAAGCCGCTGTAAGCTCTGGTGATTTAAGTTCCTGTGGCACTAAGTCTAAAAGTTGAATTCCCTTGCTAAGTGGGAAAATATCCTTCCCCCTACGTTCTAAGCAATTTGAGGCAAACAATTTTTCTATAATATCTGCCCTTGTGGCTGGCGTACCAATGCCCTTTGTACCGTCCATTACTTGTCGCATAGCATCATTTTCAATAAACTTACCTGGATGTTCCATAGCAGAAAGCAGGGTTGCCTCTGTATATCTCGCTGGTGGCTTTGTTTTATCCGTACCCAAGCTTACTTTTACAACTGGAAAATTGTCACCATTTTTAAGGTTTGGCAATGTTTGTTCTCTTTCTTCTGCCTCTACTTTGGCTTCGTCAATATCCACTCCTGCATAGACATTTTTCCAACCCATAGATTTAACGATTTTGCCCTTTGCTGTAAATAATTCGCCTGCTATATCTGCCTTAATTGATGTTTGTTCATATTCAAAATCCGAGCTTAAAACTGCCAAAAAGCGTTTTACCACCAAATCATAAATACGCCTTTCATCAGAGGTTAGCTTACTTAAATCAACAAATTGTTCGGTAGGTATAATTGCGTGATGGTCTGACACTTTGCTGTTATCTACAAACCTTTTAGTAGGTGTAATTCTATTTCTCATAATTGCAGTAGCATGTGGTGCATACGCTCCAATAGATATACTTTTAAGCCTTTCTATTAATGTTGGAACGATATCAGTTGTAAGATACCTGCTATCCGTTCTTGGATAAGTAAGTAATTTATGAACTTCATAAAGCTTTTGCATAAAATTAAGAGTCTGCTTTGCAGAAAAAGAAAATCGCTTATTTGCATCACGTTGTAGCTCAGTCAAATCATATAAAAGCGGTGCACTTTCTCTTTTCTGTTCTTTTTTAACTTCAATAATTTTCGCTGTTATTCCACTAACCTTTTTAACTATTTCTTCTGCTTTTTCCTTATCAAAGGTGCGTGCTTGATTGGAATTTTTATCTTTCCAAATAACACTAAAATCCTTCAAATTTGCTGAAATATAATAATAAGACTGTGGAATGAATTTTTTTATCTCATCCTCACGCTGTACAATCATAGCAAGTGTTGGTGTTTGAACACGCCCTGCTGATAATTGTGCATTGTATTTGCAAGTTAGTGCTCGGCTAACATTTAGCCCCACTAACCAGTCTGCCTCGGCACGACACAAAGCTGAACAATACAGATTATCATATTCGCCAGAAGGTCTAAGCTTTGCAAAGCCTTCTTTAATTGCTTTGTCAGTTTGAGAGGAAATCCACAGCCTCGAAATTTTCTTCCTAAAGCCAGCCTTTTGAATAATCCAGCGTGCTACAAGCTCTCCCTCACGCCCTGCATCTGTCGCTATTATAAGCTCGTCCACCACCGTGCTACGCATAAGGGTTTGCACCACTTTATACTGTTTTCCCGTTTCTTTTATAACTACTAATTCCATTTTAGGTGGTATCATTGGCAGGGTTTCCAAATCCCACTTTTTATATTTATCCCCATAATGCTCTGGGTCTGCCAATGTAACCAGATGACCAAGTGACCATGTAACAATATATTTTACGCCCTCAATATATCCATCTCGGCTTTGCCTGCAACCAAGAACTCTTGCTAATTCTTTTCCAACTGATGGTTTTTCCGCCAGAACTAATATTTTCCCCATTTATACAACTTCTTTCTTTTTATAATGTTTTCTAATAATCTAATTACGAAATATGCGTTGTATTAACCGCTGAAATATAGATTTTTTTGTTGTAGAATCTTGATTCGGCTCAAGAGGTTTAGCCAGTTTTGACTGTTCTAAAGGTTGAGAAGTAAGGATTTTATTATCCGTTTTATGCTCCACGTTAATATTTTTCGGCTTATTTCTGTCACTTTCATAATGCCGAGTGGACTTTTTATGCACAGGTTTCTTTTGAGATTCTGTTAAGTTTGACGATGAAGTAGCTAATGTTGGCTTATTCTTTTGAAAATTAGCCTTTATCCATTTCTCACCCTCAACCCTATGCTCATTAAAAACAGCCTCAGAAGGCAAATCTCCCTCAACAATCAAAGCCCCGATATGCTCCTCTATTGAATAAAGATTCATAATATCATCACCTGTAACAAATGTTATAGCTTTGCCACCGTTCCCTGCTCTGCCTGTTCGACCAATTCTATGTACATAACTGTCTTTTTCGAGAGGAACATCATAATTGATAACAAGGGACAAACTATCTATGTGAATACCTCGTGCGGCAACGTCTGTAGCCACTAACAATTGGAACTCTCCCTGTTTGAACTGCTGTATAGTCTTCATACGTCTACCCTGTGGAATATCGCCATGCAACGCTTGGGTAACATACCCCTTTCGAATTAAGAAGCGCAAAACCTGATCAACAGCTATCCTTGTGTTGCAGAAAATCATACAGCTTTCTGGACGTTCAACCAAAAGTAGTCTATTTAATTGTGTACACTTTTCATTTCTATCCATACGGTAGTATACCTGCTCTATAACATCCACCGTCTTGGTCTGAGATTCAATCTCAATAGTCAATGGATTTTTCATATACTCCTTAGAAATTTTGCGAATTTCAGAAGGCATGGTAGCAGAAAAAAGCAGAGTAACTCTATCTTTCGGGATGGTTCTTACAATCCTTTTAACCTGTTCTATAAATCCCATATCCAACATACTATCAGCTTCATCAAGCACCAAAAAGCATATATTTTTGGTTACGAGATTTCCGTGACGAATGTGGTCATATACTCTACCAGGTGTTCCAGTTATAATGGAAACGCCCCTATTTAGTGCTTGAATTTCAACATTCATATTGTGCTGTCCGTATACTGCAGTTGTCTTGTGCCTAAGATGCTTTGACATCTGTTTAATATCGCTATCAACCTGAACAGCAAGCTCTCTTGTGGGTGTGAGAATAAGGCCTTGCGGCCCTACCGCTTCGGCATCAATCAGTTGCAGCATCGGAATGCCAAAAACAGCAGTTTTTCCACTACCAGTTTTAGACATAACAATTAAATCTTCTTTATTCAAAACATGTGGAATTGCCTCTCGCTGGACGTCTGTAGGCATTTCAAAACCCATATCCTGTATTCCCTTTATAATTGGTGGTGAAATACCAAGTTCATTAAAATTATTTTTCATTATTATCTTCTTCCATTATTGCAATATAGTTTCATTATATCATTTAATTCGAGTTTATTCTATATCAATTTACATTTTGTACAAATTAATAAT
>CAYVWT010000098.1:0-4933 GCA_964455565.1 uncultured Clostridiaceae bacterium
GCCTGCCGTAATAATTGGAATGCTCAGAATAATATATTTGTAAGAATAAAGCTCTTTATTATGATGTCTTAATAAAGAGCAGAGAGGTCACTTAAACCGTTTGTTATAGGTCGCAAAAATTGGCTATTTTGCAATACGCCTCGTGGGGCCAATTCGTCAGCAATAATTTATAGCATAATCGAAACTGCAAAGGAAAATGGCTTGAAGCCACTGGAATATCTGGCTTTTGTTTTTGAACAGTATCAAAAAAACGAAGATATTAAAATCCTGCTCCCTTGGTCAAACTCAATCCCTGAAAGTTGCAAGGTAAAGAAATAAATAATTTTAAAACCCCATGCATTTGACCAACTTGGTCGTTGCATGGGGTTTGTCAATGTGTCTTTGGTTTGACGCTTACGTTTAAAGAGGTGATTTTCAAGTGAATAAGTTTTTAAGAAGTGCTTTGTCTGCCATATTAATTGTAACTCTTTTGGGTTTACCTCAGTTGACATTTGCAATAGCTTCGGTGCCTACTGTTTCCACTGGCACAATCTATGTAAGCGCTATGTTAAATGGCACAACAACTGGAACAACAGTAGTAGTAAATAACGAGACTGCAACATTTGGCACGAATGCTTTTGACACAATTCAAGCTGCAATAAACGTGGCTAAACCTAACAACACTATCAAAATTTTGCAAGGTACATATACAGAAGCAGTAACTATAGATAAACAGTTAGATGTACAAATATTGGGAGATATTGCAGCTACATTTACATTTTCAGTACAATCACCAGCTGTTATAGAGGGGTTAGCAAATGCACAGGGTGCGTATCCGACGATAGACCTTAAGTGGCTTGCTTGAAAAACTTGTGGTATTAGCATTCAATCGGACAATGTAACGCTTAAAAATCTTAACATAATAAACTCAACGCAGTATACAGTTCAGCCGCAGGCTAAAACTGGTGGTGATGCTATACAAAATCTTAAATTTGAAAATTTGAATATATTAAATTCAGCAAAGACAGGGCTTGAACTTAACGGTGTAAACAATGCAACAATTAAAGGTGTATCTGTTAAAAATACAGTGGTCGGTACAGGAATTTCGTTAACAGACTCTAACAATATTGTTTTTGATAATGTTGTGACCCAAAACAATGCCTGGGGCGGAATAGCTATATATACAGGTACATTTGCATTAGCACAGGGCTGCGACGGTATTACATTTGTCAATATGACACCTTCCAATCAGATAGAAACTGTGCCTATTTATTCACAGCAAATATCACCTTCAATTATTAAAAATATAGATTTAGATAGTGTATACACATACAAAGTAACAGTAAGTGCAATTAATAATTCTACATATAAAAATGAAGTGTTTACAGCATATTTTGAAACATTATCAGGTGCAGAATCTTATTCAACATTATATAATTCACCTTTTATTTTAGCTTATAGTGCAATAAATAAAGAAATACAAAAGCCGATACCAGCATCGACACCAATGCCAACCACTTCTCCAACAATTGATTCAACATCCACGCCAATGCCAGCTTATACAAATAACTCTGCACATATTAATTTTGATTATGCATATTTATATGGTTATGAAACGGGAAGTGTTGGAGCGGAAGACCCTATAAAAAGGGAAGAAGCATCAGCATTATTATATCGATTGCTTAAACAAAATAAAAAATTAGGTTATTTTGTAAAACCATCGCAACCAACTTTTTCAGATGTACTGACAAATAGGTGGTCGTTTAGCGCAGTTGAGTATATGACGTCAATTAACGTGTTTGACAAGACAATCCAAAAGGTAAATCCAACTGCTGAAATTACTCGTGGTGAAGCAAGTAATATTATTGCTTGCTCAATGAAAATGCAGCCAGATGATAGCAAAACGAATAGCTTTACCGACTTAAAGACTGAAAATACATATTATAGTTCTATAAGAGCCCTTGTAGATGCAGGGATTTTAAAAGGGTACAGCGATAATACTATTAGACCAAGTAGACTATTAACAAGAGCAGAGTATGTTACTATGATAAATCGTCTTATTGAAAGAGATAGCAGTTACGATGTAGATAATCAAGCGAATTTATACCCAGATCTTTCTAAATCACATTGGGCATATAAAGAAATAACGAGAGCTTCACTTGGGTTTAGCGATGATGGAACAGGTAAGTATAAGGTTGATTCTGCGAAAAAACTAAAAAGAAGTGAAATAGATTACAACTAACAAAGAAATATAACACACCCCAATAGTTTTAGAGGTTATACTTGTTTAAGTCAAATTATTACAGAACAAATGCTATTTATGTATAAAATATTGAAAAAAGTCGTCGTTAGGCATATAATTATCATTATTGGAAGGGATGGTTTTATATGAAAACAACATCAATATTTTATAAGGCTATATGTTTCTTTGCAGTTTTGTCGTTAGTGGGGCTGCCAATTACAATAAATGTTACGTCGGCGGAAAATAGTCTTATTACTTTTAAATATGATGATTTTTCAAATTTTGCCAACTTGAAACTACGTGGAACTGCAATTTCTGAAACCGAAAGTGGTACTTCGGCGATAAAGCTTACAGATTCAAAAACATGGCAAAATGGTAATATGTATTATGGCGACTATATTTCTTTGGCTAATAATAGGTCTTTTAGTACAATGTTTTCATTTAAAATTAAAAATCCTCAAATTGGTGAAAGTGGCGCAGATGGTATAGTATTTGTTGTAAATGCAAATAACAATAACCTTTGCGAAAATGGTGGGGGAATCGGTTATTTCGGAATGCCAAATAGCCTTGGCGTTGAATTTGATACATTTGACAATAGTTCAAGCTATGGAGATAACTTTTTGTATCCAAACCATATAGCCGTTAGTCTTAATGGTGATACAACACATCCTATTGCAAAAATAAAGGAAGCAGATATTGAAGCATTATATGGGGCAACAAGTGGTAAATTTAATTTTGGTAATGGTACAAGTAATGGAAATGTTGCACCTTTAGTAGGTGCTGAAAAAACATATTTTGCTTGGATTGACTATGACGGAAAAGGGAAAATGCTAACTGTAAGGGTTAATGCTAATTCAAATATTCGCCCACAAAAGCCAATTATAAACCAACAAGTTGACCTTGGAACATCAACGGTTCTAAATAGCGATAAGGTTTTTGTTGGATTTACAGGAGCAACAGGGGGCTCTTATTCAAAAGAATATATTAAGTCTTGGTATTTTAATAATGATTATATAAGCTCTTCAATAGATACTGTTAATAATACATATAAAGAAACGCCACGCTTGGCGTTAACCGCAAATGTCGAAGCTAATATAGTCACCGCAAGTGTTAAAAATTCAAATGGTGCTACTGTGGAAGGTGTTCCAATAGATTTTTCAATATTGTCGGGTCCAAAGGCAACATTTAAAACACCATCAAAGGTTTTAACAGATGCAAACGGGATTGCAACTGTAACATTAGATTCAAGTAATTCTGCAAAAGGAACACTTGTTGTAAATGGTTCTTTGGATGCCTCAAATGGTGGAAATAATGCTACTGTAACAATCAATAATTTTGGCAATAGCAATATTGAACCAGTAATATCAGATAGCACAATAGCTACAAGGAAAGGGTCTAAATACCATTTTTCAGGCAAAGAATTTTACAGTAATTATACAAGCAACATAAATAGCATAAAAATAATGTCACTTCCATCAGCTACTGCTGGCACATTAAATAATAATGGAGTAGCCGTTAAAGTTGGTGATGTAATACCAAATAGTAGCTTTAATTTATTAAGTTTTCCAATAAGCTCCATATTTGTTGGAAGCTCTGCTTTTGGGTGGGAAGCATCAGGCGATGGCGTTTATTATTCAGCCCCAGCAAATTTGACGTTTAATATTACTGCAAATCGTACTCCTGTTGCAAATGATATGGCTGTAGCTACGCATATAAATACTTCGGTTTCAAACAAAATTAGTGCTACCGATGAAGATAATGATGTGCTATTATACTTTACTGGCACGTCGCCAACAAAAGGTAATGTAAAGTTGAATTCCAATACAGGAGAGTGGACATATACTCCAAATAATAATGCAAGTGGACTAGATTCATTTAGTACACTTATTTACGACGGAATGGGAAGCGCCGTTACAGCAAATGTATTGGTTACAATTGGTGATGTAGCACCTGCAACCGTTGATTCAAAAGGAACTATGTATGAAAGCAGTTTTAACAGCACAAATGGTTTAGTGGGTCTACGAGGAGTTTGGGGAATAAGTGGTGGATTAACTCCAACAAGTGGAATAGAAAACAGAGCAGTATTTGAAAATACAAATGCAACAGATTATGAAATAACTGTAGATGCAACTGTAGCAACAGGCTCAGCTGGCGGATATGCAATATTCTATCATTCGACGAATTTACAAGCCATAAGAGCATACGCATTGCAGTTTGATATTGGTGCTAATAAAAGCTTTATAATAAAAAAATTCCTAAATGGAAATGAATTATACGGCAATGTTAAAACAGTATCTATGCTGACGGCAATGGGAAGTAGCTTCGATGTTAATGCAATGCATAGAATAGTAATAACGTTAAAAGGGAGTCAACATATAATTAAAATAGACGGTGTAGAGGTGTTTAATTTTACAGATAGCACATATACATCTGGTTATGTTGGGCTTCGTTCGTGGTCAAACACAGGAGCAAAATTCTCTTATGTAAAGGTTGCAACGTTAGAGCCGATTTCAACACCAACACCAACACCAACACCAACACCAACTCCTGAACCAACAACAACACCTATACCAATTCCTGAAAAGAAACCTGTACGCCTTACCTTTGATTGTGCATATTTGTATGGCTATGAAATGGGTGGTGTAGGAGCAGAGGATACAATAAAAAGAGAAGAAGCAGCTGCATTATTATACAGGCTACTTAAACAAAATG
>CAYVWT010000099.1:0-354 GCA_964455565.1 uncultured Clostridiaceae bacterium
CGAGTATGGCATCGGAGAGAATATCACATATTTTATCGGGGTGCCCTTCTGTAACGGATTCAGAGGTAAAAAATCTTTTGCTCATTGGTTTTCGTCCTTTCGAGTATGTACTTCGTATCAGGTATTCATTGTATTGTTATATCATATATTATGTATTATTTTTAAAGATTTGTCAACCGAAAATTATCGCTTGTTGTATAATCGTTCTTGCAGGAATAAATGACGTAACGAATGCATTTACAAGCAAAAAAGTACATTCAGACATTGACAATTTGGAAAATCTGTGGTATGATAGCAAAGGTTTGTCAAGCAGAAGGTAATAATTTGCAATTTGCAATCAGAAATTTGCAATTA
>CAYVWT010000099.1:364-4861 GCA_964455565.1 uncultured Clostridiaceae bacterium
TCACCTTTAATACAATTTGTCAAAACTTATTGATATTACTGGCTTTTCAGGATTATAAAATATTTTTGTTTGAATTGAAAGCTTTGTTTTAAATTAGGCTAATAATACTTGCACCCATAAAACTAAAATGCACCCATTTTCAAAAATAGGTGCATTTGTATCAAAGGTGAAAGCCTTTGCCATAATTACAGCAAGCTAATGATACATTGGCTTGCTGTTTTTCTATGCAAAAAAGCCTTGAAACTGCGTGGTTTCAAGGCTTTTCGTTGTTCATGGGGTGTTCTGCTGTGGTTCAGCACTGTAGTTGCCGACTACTCTTGCACCCTTAAAATTATATTATGCACCTACTTTTTAACGATTAGGGGAATAATTAAAAGGTTTAGGGTATCGTTAAAATGTATATATTAGCTTTCAGAACTTTCAATGTCTTTTAGTGTTTTACCATCAGCAGTTTTCCACATGATATTACCATTGGCACTCGCATACGTGACAAAGGCTGCAGCGGTAGATGGACTACCAAATAACAGATTTTCAGTTAATTTATCATTAGCATCAATCTTTTCTGATAGACTTTCTCTACGCTTGATAATAGCTTCTGGGCAACTTTTGGTCGCTACAAGAGATACAACGCTATCTGCATATACCACAAATCCGTCACTGGTTCTTTTGCCAGTGGCTTTTGCTTTGCCCGTCTGCAAATACAAGAGCGGCTCTTCGTCTTTAGTTACTACACCAGCAGGTTGGACGGGTGTTGCGTCTATGGCTTCAAAGATTTTATGCCCCAATGTACCCATTACGATTTTTGCATAGTCTATGAACTCTTCTAGTTCGCTTTCTTTTTCCTCTGTAATGTTACCCGGCGTAGGGTCATTTCCGTTTTTTACATTATAACGATTAGCATCAAGTGACATCTTGCAGAAACGATTTTCAAGATAACTTATTTCTGTGGGACCAAAAGAATTGTTGGAAGTAGTGAAAAGAATAGCCTCTGTCCAATAATCTTTGCGTTAGCATTCTTTCAGGTAGAATTGTCTGTGGAGATTGCGGTGGCTTTTATGGCAGAAAGGTGTGGCACGCAGGTAGCCAGTATGCTAATACCGTATGGCATTGCAACAACAAATTCCAAAAGCGTAAGTATTGCACCACTCCCACGCTGAAGGAGGAGGCAATTAAAAGTGCGTTTGTATCTGCATTTAATCATATTATTAATAGCAAGGCAGAAATATTTGCGAACTATGATATGGCACTTGATGCAATTACAGATGATACAGCCTTTAGAACACAGGTGGCCGACATTGATAAACAGTGTGGTGAAATTGAAACCCTCATCCAAAAACTGATTGCAGCCAATGCAAGAACTCAGCTTCAGCAGGATGAATACAACCAAAGTTACAATGATTATGTGGCACGGTTCGATGCTTTGCAAAAACGCAGAGCAGAGCTTTTATCCGAGATTGCCAAATGTGCCGCCAAACGTGTTAGGGTGTCGGCATTTTTAGAGGAACTGAAAAAGTATAACACGCCACTTGCAGACTTTGATGAGCGAATTTGGCAAGCTACCTTAAATCATATGAAAGTAATGCATGATGGCAAGGTGGTTTTTGTTTTTAGAGACGGCACAGAACTGCCTTGGACAGTAGAATGTGAGGTGCGAAAATATGCAAAGAAAAATTGTTCATGATATTACACCGTCCAAAATAGCAACAGCTGACCAACGGCTGAGGGTTTGTGCCTATGTACGTGTTTCTACTGGTAACGAAAAATAGATGCATTCCCTTGAAAATCAGACTACCTACTATAGCCGTACAATTACATCAAATCTTGATTATCAGTTTTGTGGTATTTATTCCGATGCTGGAATCAGTGGTGCAAAGGAAAACCGAGCAGGGTTTCTAGCCATGCTTGAATCTGCTCGAAACGGTGAGGTGGATTTAATTCTTACCAAGTCGATCTCACGCTTTGCAAGAAATACAGTGCTACTTTTAAATACCGTACGAGAACTCAAAAGCCTTGGTGTGGGTGTTATTTTTGAGGAGCAAAAAATCAACACCCTAACTTCGGATGGTGAGCTAATGCTTACCGTCCTTGCTTCTATTGCCGAGGAGGAAAGAAAGGTTGTCAGTGGCAACATCAAATGGTCAATACACAAATGCTACGAGCGTGGCAATCCGCTGCTCAATGCGGATAGGCTGCTTGGTTACGATAAAGGCCCTCATGGCAATCTTGTTATAAATGAGGAACAAGCAAAGGTGGTAAAGCATATATTCAAACGCTATTTAGTGGGTGTTTCTGCTTATCAGCTTGCACGGGAGTTGAATGAAAATGCAGTGCCTACCTATTATAGTAAACCGTGGTCAGGACAGCGTATTTTACGAATTATTTCCAACGAGAAATATATGGGTGCCTGTTTGATGCAAAAATCCTATGTCAACGATAGTGGCAGGCAGGTGAAGAACCACGGTGAATATGATAAGTTTTATGTCGAGAACCATCATCCACCTATTATTGATAACGAGCAGTGGCAGCAAGCACAGGTAATACGAGATAATCGCAAACAAAGGTATGTCTATGGAAAAGGTGGTGTGAAATGAGCAGAAAAGTAATAACTATTTATCCCACCAACACATTAGAATCAACCGCAGATGGTATTGAATCGGCCAAGCTACGAGTTGCAGCATACTGTCGTGTTTCCAGTGCCAGTGATGAACAGTTGCACAGCGTTAAGGCTCAAATTGATTATTACAAAGAATACATCACTACAAATCCCAATTATGAATTTGTAGGCATCTATGCAGATGAGGGAATTAGTGGTACACAGACCGCAAAGAGAGACGCCTTTAACCTTATGATTGACGATTGCAGAAACGGTCTTGTTGATATGGTAATAACCAAGAGTGTATCCCGTTATGAATAGAAAATAGTTATGTAAAGTAATCGGGGCAAATCGCTTAAAATAGGTTATTTTATCCCAAATCACTTTACATAACTAAATTAAATATTCTAAAATATTATTAAGCTTACTGTAAGTAGGCTAATAAAATTTTGGAGGGATTGTAATGAGCAACGACAGTAATAAAAACGTCGGGCTAATTGAATTAATAGCCCAGACACAGAATCATTTGCAGGGGCTACGATACTCGGAAAAATCTATGCGAAACTACAAAAGTGTATGGAATCAATTGTTTCTTTATGCCGAAGAAAAAAGCATAACGCATTTTTCAATGGATTTAGGCGCTAGATTTTTAGAGGACCACTATGGATACATTATTGGTGTTAAGCCCAGAAAGAAATGTCATATGAGGGCAGATAGGTCTATTCAAATGCTGTCTGCTTATCAATTGCATGGGATGGTTTTCAAATGTGAGAATAAGCCTTTCTCATGGGTTGAAGGTTTTGAAGAAATATTCGAAAAATATTTGGCTTGGATAAAAATGCAAGGCTTGGCAACAAGCACTATAGGAACCTATAAATGTGTATTAAAAAATGTAAATACATATATTAAGGTAAACAACTTATCTTTATTTTCAGAAATAAATGCTGAGCACATAGACAAGTTTGTATTAACACTATCGGGACGATCAAATAGTTCATTATGCTTTTCATTAAGAACTATACGTAAATTGCTTAAATTTGCATATGACAATGGCTATCATCCAGACGACCTATCAGCTTTGTGCCCTGTGGTTAATAGACAAAGTAGTCCAATTCCTGAAAGATTTACATCAGATGAAGTGAAACGAATTCTAAAAGTTGTTGATAGAGGAAATCCTGTTGGCAAACGTGATTATGCAATTTTGCTTATTGCAACGCTTCTTGGTATAAGACAGGGAGATATCGAAAATCTTACCCTTGGGCATATTAAGTGGGATACAAAAAGAATCGAACTAGCTCAATCGAAAACAGGTAATTTAGTATCACTGCCACTTTTAGATGAAATAGGATGGGCAATCATTGATTATCTAAAATATGGACGTCCCATCGCAAATTGTGATCAAATATTTGTTCAGCATATGTAAAACGTATACAAAAGCTTGACCAAGAAGAATATAAGCGGAGGTATGAAGGACTATTTTCAAAAATGGTTTAAGCATTTTTATGCAGACTTAGCAATATTTAATGAACTTTACTCAATAGTTAAAAACACACATAATCATTTGCTGAAAACACTATATGCTAAATATCGATTAATAAATAATACAAAAATACTTGGAAAATTTGGTTTTTTGTGGTATCATAATTTGAGGTGATAAATGTGAAAAAATACATAGCTCATATTATCCTTTTTGTAGTATCTTTTATTTGTTTGATTTTTGAATATGTAAAGTATGATATTGCGAATGAGTTAGAAGTTTCAGCTCCTCTGGGGGCTGAACTTATATTTAGTCTTTTAGGTCAATTTATAATAATAATCTATTTTTATGTTTTATTTGGTTGTATTTATTACTTTTTCAAGAGAAAGAGCAAGGATTATAAATCCTCGGTTTGTAGCGAGATAAT
>CAYVWT010000100.1:0-4796 GCA_964455565.1 uncultured Clostridiaceae bacterium
CTATCCGCTTACTTTTACTCTGCCTTCTTGCATTATATTCCACAGCATTTTGCTTCTCCGCCCGTAGCTCGTGGATTTGGTTTGCTACCTCTGTTGTTCCAATGTACTCTGCGATAAATCTCACCGCACTCGCAACAGAATATAATAATATGATTATTTTCAATTAAAAAAAGAAACCATCAATAGACAAAAAAATCTGCATATAATGGGTATTTCTATCACTGAATTCTTTAAAAATAATCATGCATCGAAAATTAACTTTTCAAATATAATACCCCATTATTGTTTAGGTTTTGATCTGGTGTTATCCTTTGTCTTCAAGAAATTAGGTCTTAGATGTGATATATCTTTGCCATATAATATGCTATTTTTAAAATCATACCAATTAAATGGTGCAAATGGCGCAAGATATGGCACTCCAAATGTGCTTGTGGAAACCATATTTATAACCACAACGCTAATACCTAAGGTAAAACCTATCAAGCCAAAGCAGCCTGATATAATAATTAGGAAGATTTTTATAATCCTCAGTGGATTCATTATTGTATAATCCGGAGCTGTAAAAGACGAAAGAAGTGATAATGCCACCACAATAAGCAATAATGGGCTAAATAATTTGGCGGAAATAGTTGCTTGCCCGATAACAAGACCTCCTACTATACCAACAGCAGAACCTATCTGTTTTGGTATCCTAATTAGTGACTCCCTTAATAGTTCTATTAAAAGTTCTAATAAAATCGCCCCTACAAAAACAGTGAAAGGAACACCTTGACCTGCATTAGCTACACCAATTATAAAATCTGCTGGCAAGGTATCTATGTGAAAAGACAGTATAGCAACATACAAGGCGGTAATTGAAAATGATAAAAAAGTTGAATACATTCTAATATATTTTGCGAGTATAGCAGTAAATTTATTGTCATAGTTATCTTCACTGGATTCAAAGAATTCGCTAAATACCTTTGGAGCAACAAGTGCCAACGTGCTTCCCTCAACCAAAACAATCACTTTGCCCTCAAGCAACGCACCTGCCGCCATATCTGAACGTTCCACCACCCCCATCTGAGGAAAAAGGTTCGTTCTTTTATTTAAAATAAGACATTGGATTTCACCTGAATCAACTATACCATCCACATCAATTTTCTCAATTCTCTTGGTTATATCATCAACAATCCCGCTATTTGCAATATCACCAATATGCAAAATTGCAACCCTTGTTTTAGTTCTTCTCCCTACCTCAAGCACATTTACGTTAAGCGTTGGGTCTTTAATTCTATATCTAACTAAAGATAAATTAGTGTCTAAATTTTCGTTAAAACAATCCCTCGGACCTCTAAGTGTAAAGGTTAACTCCGGATTAGTTATTGCTCTTCTTTCTACCTTTTTAAGATTAACTACAATATATTGTTTATCTTGGGAAAACATTACTACCGTCATACCTTGCAGAATACGGTCAATTATTTTTTCTTCATCATCATCTATAACGCAATCTGCTGCATATATGATTGAATCAAAAATCTCCTGTGCCTTTGTTCCTGCAAGGATTCTTTGGGATACATATAATGTAATAGGCTTAATAATATCATTTGCCAGCATTATCTTGTCTGTCAGCTGCTCAATATATAAAAATGCTATTTTTGCCGTTCCGTTTCTTAGCTCACGGCTTTTTATACCGAGCTTTGAGGCTTTTATATTATTTAAAATATCCTCATAAGGGGTTTTCTTAAGCATTTTAACCTCTCCCTAATTAAAATTAGTCATATTTCCTGGTGACGCTTTTGTCTTAACTTCAATATTAAAGTTAGCTTTTTTATATTCTTCATTCCAGTTCATATTTTTAAAATCCGAATTGTATTTAGCCCTAAAATATTTATAAAAAAATAAATAATCGCACCCATATTCTATTTGGGATGTTTTTATTGCTTCATATATGTCTTCCTTAACTATATCAGATACTTTCTCTTCTATCTCTTTCATCTTTTCTTTGTCGATTTTAATTTTTCCTGATGTATTCATTATTTCGCATTTTAATGCGAGCTTTATGTTAAAGGTTATATTTTCATTATCGTAATATACGGTGATTTTCCGATTATCTATCTTTGGTGCTAACGCAACAGTTACACCCTCAAAATCAATCGTATATTCACTGTAGGCATTTTTAATTAAAATATAATTATTGCCTTTCATTTTTTCTACTGGTATTAGCCCAACTTTTTTATTATCTTTAAAAATAGAATACCCTGTCACTTCTATCTTTTTTTCCACTATATCCAAATTATTTATTAAATATCCAGTGTTTCCAACTTGCGCATACTCAATAACTTGAGCTATTACTCGTTCATAATCTATATTGTTTTTAGATAATTGAGAAGACAAATGTTCAATATCAAAACCTACATTATCTGTGTTTAACGCCTTTGCATCAAACAGCTTTTCTAAATCTGCGGTGTTAGTAAAAAGGACTATTGTTTTTCTGTACTCCCTATTTCCTCGAACTCTATTTAGGTATTCCTCTATCCCACTTTTTGCATAGCTATCAGAAAACACTACTGCTCTAACTGCTCCTAAGAAAACATCATCGGTACTTCTTCTTAGATATGAGTTCCTTGCTTCCGTTAAGGTCTTCCCCTCTCCTGTTAATATATTTGTAGTTTTCGCACTTTCACCTTTGGTATCTGGTGTTTCGGAATGAGGAGGTTTATATTCACCAATAAGCTTAACTTTATCATCTACTTTATCCACTCCAACAAGAGTGATTACTGTATGATTAGATATTTCATATATATCCCAACAGCCTGTTAGGGTTAAGGTAGCTGACATTATAATAAAAAGTGCAAATAGTTTAATTTTCATAATCTTTTCACCTTTGCTATGATAAATAAAGTTATTGGGATTAGAAATGCAGTAAACATTCCCCAAATTGGAACTACAGTTTTAAATAAGAATGTTGTAAGTTCGCTGTCAAGAAAAAAGTTGCTTATAATAAATGTAATTATTGCTATGCTTAGAAATAATTTATTTTTATTAACACGAACAAGTTTTGTAGCATTTTCAACAACAGCAAAAAACAAGACAGATAAACCTGATATAATGCCCATTGTACCCACAGTAATAAATAAAAAATCAACTCTTTCTAATAAAAAAGTGCTCGGTAGACGTGTCTCTCTTAAAGCTTCAATAAGAGAATCATCATAATTAAGAATCTCATTTATCCCCACAATCATCGTTGAACTTTCTACCGCGACAATGTAAAACAAACCAACGTACACAATACCCAATACAGAACATATCACACCTTTTTTATTATTGACCTTACCAAAAGGGATAATTGTTAGTATCTCAACACCTAAAAACGGAACAATTAAATCTTTCACACCGAAAATATATTTTTTTATTTCTGAAATCTCAAAAAACGGTTGTATATAATTTATATCACCAATAAAAAATTGAGCAAAATGAATTGCAAGAGACGTAAAAATGAAAACCGCACCATATATTTCGCAAAATCTTGCTAAATTAGTTAATCCCTTATAAGCTATATATCCGCACACACATATTATTAAAAGCAACAACGCCCAAACAGGTGTTAAATACAAAAAAGTGCCTTTGTTAAATTCTGCAATATTTCGGCAAACTATAATTAAAACAAATAAAAAATAGCTTGTATAAATAAGACTTATTACAAATGCAGCAGGCTTTCCAACCAATAAAGATGAATACTCAAAAATTGTTCTACCTTGAAATTTTTTATTTAGGCTTGCAATAAAAAATACTGCTATTGAAAAAATGATTGTTAGCAACAAGATTGTAAACCAAGCACCTGTACCTGCAGCTTTGATAGAATCTTTAGGCATAGATATTAAGCTGCCACTAGTTAATATAAAAAGCAAGATAAAGAAAATTTGCCTATTTGTAACAACACTTTTCAAACTTTCACCCCATTTGCAATAGTTTCATAGTTATTATTGCCCACAAAAGGCTGAATATACCTTTAAGACAAAAAAATACCGCCAACCTCAGTAGCCTTAAAATCAGCTACCAAAGTCAACGGTATATGTTTACACTTCTACTTCCACACCAGACTTGAACCCCACCACAATCTTACCATCATTCACCATTATCCTCTCAACCAACTGCCTTGTCAAGCTATCGCTATATTCTGCTACCAAGCAATCCTGACCTTCTAAAAACTCCATCATTTCAGCTATCCGCTTACTTTTACTCTGCCTTCTTGCATTGTATTCCACAGTATTTTGCTTTTCAGCCCTTAGCTCGTGGATTTGGTTTGCCACCCTTTCATAGTCAATGCCACTACTTGCAAGTATCATCAGCTCATTTTGTAGTTCCTCAAGTTTGGCATCTATATCCACTGTATCCTTGTCAAACTCTGCCCCAAGTGCAATCCGAATATTATCACTTAGCTTTCGCACAAATCCCTCTCTATCAGCAATCACTGTATTTATTGCCTTAGTTACAGCATTTTGCAAATCAGCTTCAAGTATCGTACTAGAACTGCAATCTGCGCCCATCTCCTCTAGCCTACTAAGGCAACGCCAAACTACACTCTTCTTTCCACGGTTGTTCCAGTGAATCCTACGATAAATTTCACCACACTCGCCGCAAAATACAATGCTTGAAAGTGCATATTTACTACTATAAACCCTCTTACTGCCTTTGCTATCATATAGGCACGTTCTTCGAACAAGCTCCTCTTGAACCTGCAAGTATAGTTCCTTCGGAATTATTCCCTCATGGCTATTTTTTACATAATATTGTGGCACAATTCCGTTATTTAC
>CAYVWT010000101.1:0-4628 GCA_964455565.1 uncultured Clostridiaceae bacterium
AATTTCAGCTGGAAAGTTGGAAATAAAGAGCAGAGAATGGGCGACGGTAGGGTTGCCAATAGGTTTAGTGCTTATGGTAATTTGTTTTATAGTATTAAATGTAAGATTTATTTAAAACCATCACAAACCTTTGTAAATTAAGAGTTTGTGGTGGTTTTCATATAGTATAATAAATATGATTAAAATAATTATAAATTTAATTAGAATAATTATTAAAAATATTTGTTGACAAATTATTATAATTAGTATATGATGTGTACATACTAAAAGAAAGATAGTGATAAAAAATGAATATATCAACAAAAGCAATTGTTTCAAACTCCGAAATGATAAAGAATTATAAGGCTTGCAGGGAAAAGGCAGAAGGTTTTGGAAAGATATTTGTTTTGAAAAACAACCAACCAGATGCCGTATTGTTTTCGATAGCTGAATATGAGAGGCTATCTGTATTTATCGAGTATCTTGAAAGCCTTGAGGAAAAAGATATTGCAAAGTTTGTCGATTCTTTTCCAAAGGAAGGAATTAGAAAAACATACTCCGTTAATCATTTAAGGCACGATTTAGAATAATATTTAGTGAAAGTTATGTTTTGTAATTTGCTTAGAATCAAATAGTAAGGTCTAGGGTGGAACTCACATTTTAGAGTTACCGCCCTTTTATTATATAAGCTATTATGAAAAGCAACAAAGAACGAAGTCTGAATAATTTCAGATTAAAAAAAAGAGGAGGTTTACATAATGAAATTGAGACAAGTAATAGATTTGGTAAACAAAGAGAAAAGAAAAAATGAGTTAGCGGAAGTAGCAAAGAAGTTTGCTTTGGGAATGGGTGTCGTAGCTGGGTTAGGTGTAGCCACAGGAGTTCTTTGCACCTTGAAATTGGTAAAAGAAAAACGTGAATATTTGAAAAAAAAAACTGTCGACACAGTAGATGCCATAGGGTGCACAATTAAGAATGCTACAGAGCTTGTTAAACGCACAGCGACAGAGGCTACGCAGGAAGTAAGTGATTCAATAAAAGACGTTAGTCATAAAGCCGAAGAAGTGAAAAAAGATATTAAGGACGGTTGCCATGAAGTTGCTCATGATATTAACAAAACTGCTGAAAATATTGCATATGAAATTAGTAAAGGTAGCAAATAATTTATGAATGGTGAGCAAAAATGGAAGTTGAAAATAGAGAGGAATAAATTTATGAAATTACTTAATAATAAAATGAAGTTTATTTCAATACTACTAACACTAATGATGGTAGTTATGATTGCAGGGCCTACAATGATTGTTACAGCTGTACCACTTGTGAGCCTTGGAACAGCAGCTAACTTTGGAGTGTTACTGTCAAGCAAAATTCCCTACTTTATGGCAAACAAAATTCCCTACTTTTTCTCCTAAATTATAGGTTAACGAATATATCCTTGTGATTCGCCCTGCGGTAGCCATCGCCAGAAAGACCAACTATCTGGCAATGATGTGTAATGCGGTCAAGCAGGGCAGTTACGAGCGCATTATCTCCAAGCATTTCAGCCCATCCCTCAAAGTCCTTGTTTGATGTAATAATTAGTGATGTATTTTCATATAGTTCGGAAATAAGCCTAAAAAACATGTTGGTTTCCACTCTGGACAAAGGCAGATACCCTAAATCGTCAATTATCACTAGGTCGCACTCTTTAATCCATTTTAGCCTTGCTGTGCTTTTAGTTGATATTTCGTGTGTTTTCAAGATATGTATCAGGTTATCAATTGAGGTGAAAAACACCTTGTAGCCTGATTGGACAGCAAGATTTCCAAGAGCTAATGCAAGATGAGTTTTACCCGTGCCAGGTGGACCCAAGAAGATAATATTGTAAATTCCGTCAATCCAGCTTAATGTGGCAAGCTGCTTTAATTGCCACTCCGTTATGCCCGTACTTATTGCAGCATCATATTCATCAAGCGTTTTTAGTGTAGGTAGCTGTGCTTGCTTTAGTCTTCTTTCGTGAGATTTTTGCTCCCTATACATAGTCTCTGCTTTCAAACACTCAATTAGATATTCCTCGTGGGATATACTTTCCAAGGTAAATATTGGTGCATTATTAGCAAGGTTTGCAAGTCCAAGTTGTTTTGCCAAGATCTTAATTTCTCCTTGATGATTCATTATCAGCACCTCCAATCAAAGATTGATATGCAGTTATATCTCTTATGTTGGCACTTACTAATTGATATTTGATGGGCAAAAAAACCTGCTTCAATTGTTTTTCTTCTTTTGTATTAGAGTTGAATATCAAGGTATCTTTAAAATCTGTTGCACTCCATATTCCACGTTCTACACAGTAATTAAGAGCGGTTCCTATTGCGTTCGTGTCGTATTCAGATGAAAGTTTTAGCAGAAGCCCAAATTGATCTCGAGTGTATCGTGGCATTAGTCTTGTAATTTGATCTAAAAATATTATACCAAGTTCATCATTGCCTAAAACGGCAAGGGTTTTATCATACAACTCTTTTTGTTTTAAATTCAGTTCTCGTTCTGGGTGCTTAATGCGTATATATTTACCCTTTCCTTTTTCAATTGTATGATTCACAAGTAGAGTATCATTGTTTTTCTCGTAAATTTTTAGACTGTCACCCAAAGGCTCAATTCTTACCTCTTTTTTTGGTTCGTAGGTACCTTTTGGAACACCATATCTATTTTGCTTATATACCACAACATTGGTTTTCCTAACAATTGCAAACTGACTTATATTATCCGCATTTATTAACTCAGGCACCGCTTTCAAATGCCCTTGCTCCTCTTTAAAAACTATTTTAGGTATCATTTTGGTTGTTTCATGAATAAGACCGTTTCCCGTTCTGTCAAGCCACGAAAGACCTGTACTGTTCAGAGAATCTATACCACAGAACTCTCTACCTGGCAGAAAATTACCTTTAATATATTTAATCACAGCTTCGATTTTACCTTTGCTTTCAGGGTCATAACCTCTACATAAATGCACAGAAAAACCTGCAAAGCACTTGTATGAATTGAATACATCTGTGAACAGTATATCTCCATGATTTTCACTTACTACCATTACTCTGTCTTGGTCATAAACTATCTGCTCAGGGCGTCCGCCAAAGTATCGAAAAGCTTTATCGTGAGCACCTACAAAATCTTGCGCCGTAAAAGGTGTTAGCTGAAAGTATATGAATTTGTATCTTGAAAAGCTAAGCGACATAGCGAATATATATACCTTAACTCGCTTACCGTACATATCTTTCATATTGTACTGACCCATATCAACCTGTGCTTGATAACCAATGGGTGTTTCGGATACTTCTTCGTACTGACGTATTTTTATGGGGCTTACAATTCCTTCTGCTTCACGAATTTCTTTAATATATGATCTTACCGATCGGTATGACGGCTTGAAGTCAACATACTTTTCTCTTAGTTTATCATATATACAGCCACCAGTTAAATCTGGATAGTCGCAAAATATCTGCAAGATAAAACTTCTGTATGGATCCATTATGCGACTGCGCCTTTTCGTTTCCTGCACATAAGCCATATATTCCTCTTGGCTCATATTCCAATATTTGCGCACAGTTTTCACGTCCACATTTAAATGGATCGATGTCCTCAATTTTTTATAGCCCATTTCCTTTAACTCCATTATTTTTGCAAACATAAATATCCCCTTCATAGTAGCTCTCCCTCGTATTAATTTAATAATTTAAATTATATACAATTCGGCAGCTTTTTTCTAATAAAGTAGGGAATTTTGTTTGCCATAAACTATCCTTTTTAGTTTACCAGTAACAGGAGTTTTGGCTAACCAGTCAATTACCATTGCAGGTGCCGTAGGAAGTACCACAATTATTGGAGAAGTAGGGCTATATCCTAACTTGGATGCATCATTCACTGGGCAGGAAAATTTAGCAAATAGTGTGGTTAAACATATGGGAGATACTGTTGCAAATGTTGCACAGGCAGATTTGCTAACGGCGTATACTCAAGCAGTTGGTATAGCGCCTGACATTATTATTACAGCTAACCTTGGTGGTGGTGCTACTCTTCTTCCAGGCACTTACAAATCAAGCGCAATCATACAAATAGATGGTGATCTTATACTAGATGCTGGGGGAGATTCCAATGCTGTATTCTTATTTCAGGCTGGAAGCACGCTGGGCACAGCATCAGGTAGTAGAATTATCCTTATGGGCAATGCACAGTCTAATAGAATCTTTTGGCAGGTCGGAAGTTCTGCGACATTAGGAACAAATTCTGATTTTGTTGGAAATATCTTAGCATCTCAATCTATAACAGCAACTACAGGTGCGACAGTGCAAGGACGGTTGTTGGCACTTAATGCTTCAGTCACATTAGACAGGAATACCTTTAAAAATGCGACAATACCATTACCATCAGCAACACCGTCAGTAGCACCGTCGGTATCGCCATCAGTAGCACCGTCGGCATCGCCATCAGTAGCGCCGTCAGCAACACCGTCAGTAGCACCGTCAGTAGCACCATCAGCAACACCGTCAGTAGCGCCGTCAGTAGCACCATCGGCAACACCATCAGCAACACCGTCGGCAACACCGTCAGCAACGCCGTCATTAGCGCCGTCGGCAACACCATCAGTAACATCAGGTGGAGGTGGTGGACGTTCA
>CAYVWT010000102.1:0-4603 GCA_964455565.1 uncultured Clostridiaceae bacterium
TGGAGATTTCCCGGAAATAATAAGCCCTGCCGATTCAAGCTTTTCTCTGTAATCATTGTTAAATTCATATCTATGCCTGTGGCGTTCGCTTATAACTGTTTTGCCATACGCCTTTGCTGAATTTGTTTCTTCTATTAAATTACAAGCATATTGACCAAGGCGCATTGTTCCGCCCATATCTTGAACTTCTCTTTGCTCTGGCATTAGGTCGATTACTGGATATGGTGTTGCAGGGTCCAGCTCGGAGCTGTGCGCTTTTGCAAGGCCGACAACATTCCTTGCAAACTCTATAACTGCAAGCTGCATTCCAAGGCAGATGCCGAAAAATGGAATTTTATTTTCCCTTGCATATTGGATTGCGTTAATTTTTCCCTCTATTCCTCTATCACCAAAGCCACCTGGTACTAATATACCATCTGCACCATTTAAAAGCTCTGGCGCATTTGTGGTTGTAACATAATCTGAATTAACCCAATCAATCTCTACATTAACACCATGGGCAATTCCTGCATGGGTAAGAGATTCTACTATACTTATGTATGCATCATGCAGGGCAACATATTTGCCTACTAATGCAATTTTCACATTTCCACGAAGTGTTTTATGCTTTTCCACCATTGCTGACCATTCTGCAAGGTCTGGCTCGGTACAGCCAAGGTGCAGACGTTTGCATACAACCGTTGCAAGCCCTTGTTTTTCAAGCATAAGTGGAACTTCATACAGGCTTTCTGCGTCCAAATTCTCTATTACACATTCAGGAGAAACATTGCAAAATAGCGCTAATTTATCCCTCAAATCCTTTGCAAGGCGCATTGTTGTTCTGCAAACGATAATGTCTGGCTGAATTCCAAGGCTTAAAAGCTCTTTAACACTATGCTGTGTTGGCTTTGATTTTAGCTCGCCAGATTTTTCAAGGTATGGAACAAGCGTAACGTGAATAAACATACAATTCTCTCTGCCTACGTCACAAGCAACCTGACGTATTGCCTCTAAGAAAGGTAGGCTTTCAATATCACCAACTGTGCCACCAATTTCAGTTATAACAATATCCGTTTCTTGGGCAGCACCAAGCTTATAGATATTTTCCTTTATTTCATTTGTTATGTGCGGGATAACCTGCACCGTTCCACCAAGATAATCACCACGGCGTTCTTTGGTTATTACCGACCAATAAATTTTACCTGTTGTTTTGTTACAATATGAGCTAAGGTTTTCATCGATAAAACGCTCGTAATGACCTAAGTCCAAATCCGTTTCTGCACCATCATCAGTAACGAAAACCTCGCCATGCTGGTATGGGCTCATCGTTCCTGGGTCCATATTTATGTATGGGTCAAACTTCTGCATTGTAACACGCAGACCTCTTGCTTTTAGTAGTCGCCCAAGCGACGCAGCTGTTATACCCTTACCTATTCCGGAAACAACCCCACCGGTTACGAAAATATGTTTTACTGCCATAAGGCCGCATCCCTCCTAAGTTAAATTTATTATCCTATATATTCTAATATTTTTTAGCGCATATTGTCAAGCACTTTTACAAAAAACTTTACAAATGAAGATTAAAGTGATAAAATTTCCATAAAAGGTGGTGGGGAATTTGAATATAGTCTTTGTTGGCAAGGGGCGTGTTGCTACTGCCTTTGCACAGTTTTTTAGTGAGAAAAACATACAAATTTGTGGCTTTCACACTCGAACAAATCCTAATTTTGAAATACTTTCAAAATGTGACATAGTTTTCATAGCCACTCCAGATGATGTCATTTCTACCATTGCAAATGAAATTACGCCTACTGCAAAGGTGTATTGCCATTTTAGTGGTGCGCTTTCGTCAGATGTACTTCTACCTCTTGCTAAAAATGGTGCTGTAATATGCTCGCTTCACCCTGCTATGACGTTTGCAGGGAATGTCGACCTTTCAAGCATTGCATATACATTTGAAGGAAGTGGCGACGGAATAGACGAATTTATGTATTTTTTAAACACCTGTGGCATTAAGCCTATAATAATAAACACCAAAGATAAGCCTCTTTACCACGCAGCAATGTGCAACGCATCTAACCATATTACCACTTTAACTTATTTGACGTTTGAAATGTTAAAAAAGTTGCACATAAGTAAGGAAGAAATAATTTCCTTAATTGCTCCACTTTCGAAAATGGCACTTGAAAATGCAATAAATTTATCGCCAGAGGTTGCGCTTACAGGTCCAATTTCACGAGGCGATGTTGAAACAATAAAGGCGCACATACCTTTTGTAGATGAAACATATACTAACCTTGCAATGCGCACGGTTGATTTAGCCCTTAGTGCAGGGCGTATAGACGAACAAAAAGCAAAAATCATAAAGGAGGTTCTAAAAAATGGCAATAACAACACATAAAATTAAAAATAAAAAGGGCAAAGAAAAAATTACAATGCTAACCTGTTATGATTACCAAACTGCGTTAATTCTTGATGAGGCACTTGTGGATATTCTACTTGTTGGTGATTCACTTGGGAATGTGGTGCTTGGTTATGATGATACGACTATGGTCACTATGGACGATATGGTTCACCACACAAGGGCAGTTGCAAGGGGTACGAAAAATTCTATGGTGGTTGCTGATATGCCTTTTTTATCCTACCATTTGGGCATAGAAAAAACCCTTGAAAATGCAGGCAGGTTAATTCAAGCAGGGGCAAAGGCAGTTAAATTAGAGGGTGGCAGGAGTATCGTTCCACAAATTAAAGCATTAACAGACGCAGGAATTCCTGTTGTTGGGCATTTGGGGCTTACGCCACAATCTGTTAACCAGCTTGGTGGGTATTTTATACAAGGCAAAACAGCAGGGGCGGCAAATAAAATGATTGAGGATGCAATAGCTCTTGAAACCTCAGGCGCTTTTTTAATTGTGCTTGAATGTATCCCAAGTGAGCTTGCTAAAATAATTACGCAAAAGGTAAATGTGCCAATTATTGGTATAGGTGCAGGGGTTGATTGTGACGGTCAGGTGCTTGTTACTAATGATATGATAGGCTTAACTGGTGGCAAGCCAAACACATTTGTTAAAAGATTTGCAAATGTAAATGATGTTATAAAACAGGCTACCTTACAATATATTGCAGAGGTTAAGGATAGCAAATATCCTGCAAACGAACATATTTTCCATTCAAGCGAGGGGGTATATTAAAATTATGCAGGTATTCGATAGAATTATTAATATGAAGAAATATGTAACAGAGCAAAAAAAACAGGGTAAAACCATCGGCTTTGTTCCCACTATGGGTTTTTTGCACGAAGGGCATACCTCGTTAATTAAAAAAAGTGCAAGTGAAAACGATATAACAATTATTAGCATATTTGTTAACCCTACACAGTTTGGTGTGAATGAGGATTTTTCTTCGTACCCTCGCAATTTCGAGCGTGATTATGAGCTTGCAGAGGGGGCAGGAGCGATTGCACTTTTCTACCCAGAGGCTAAGGAAATGTATCCAAAAGATTTTGCGACTTATATTAATGTAGAAAAACTTACAGAGGGATTGTGTGGTAGCTCACGACCTACACATTTCAGAGGGGTTACAACGGTTGTATTAAAGCTATTTAACATAATTTGCCCACATAGGGCATATTTTGGGCAAAAAGATGCACAACAGCTTGCAGTTATAAAGAAGATGACTGCCGACCTTAACCTTGATATATCTATAATTGGTTGCCCAATTATTCGTGAGGAAAGTGGGCTTGCGAAAAGCTCTCGCAATGTATATTTAAGCGATAATGAAAGACCACAGGCAACTGCACTTTTCAACTCTCTTAATTTTGCTAAGGATTGTATTGAACAAGGCGAAAAAAGCGCTATAATGTTAAAAAAAGAAATTACTAAGCAAATTGAAAGTCAAGCCACACTTGCAAAGGTGGATTATGTGGAAATAGTTGATGCAGATAATATGACCGAGCTTGCATACATTGAGGGCAAGGTATTAATTGCACTTGCAGTCTCTTTTCCATCTGCAAGGCTTATAGATAATATTATAATAAGTGTTTAAAAAATATGTTAGTGCAAAGCACGAACACATAGTACTAATTCAATGTTAAAATGCGACAAAAATTTTCAAGATAAATTTTTGTTTGGCAAGGCGACAGGTTCACTTAATAATCTATTTATTAAGTGGTTCTGGCAACACCGCATAACAGAAATTTATCCGAAAATTAATCGTATTTTGACTTTGGGTTAGTACTAACTAGCTTAACATACCAAGTATTCTTAGAGCATGAACATTTTCGTCTGTTCTTGATTTATAAAAGGCATTTTTAAGAAACGGGGTTTGAGCTTCTAAATATTCGTTGCCATATTTTCTGAAATCGCCCGATTCATTTATAATTCTTATTTTTAAAGCCTCGGTATAATCACTTGGAATGGTAGGTCTATTAACAAATGGTAGTACATATTTTTTGCCAGTCATCATTGTTATTGCTCTTGCAAAGGTTTCTGCATGAGTTTTTTCATCATTTGAAAATTCTAACAATAACTTCCTTTGTTGCTCGTCTGGGGCACGTTCCGACAAAATATCGTAATATAAGCTGTCGCTAAGTTCATCATTTACATATTCTTTTAAACGCTCTAAA
>CAYVWT010000103.1:0-4497 GCA_964455565.1 uncultured Clostridiaceae bacterium
AATCAATAGTCAGTTAGAATTTTGAATTTGTGTCTTGACAAGGGGGACACTATATAAAGCAAAAGGACAAGGTGTCCCAGCGTGTAATTCCGATGGTGATAGACCATGAATAATTTGAAAAACAACTTGTCCAGGCTGTTCTTTTCCCTGACTTGGGACTTCCTCAACGAGTATATGCCGAAGCAGATTGGGCGTAGCTCTGCAACAATAGAGTCATATAGGGACTCACTAAGCCTTTTCAGGCGTTACTTGGTTAATGACAACCACATATCAATTTCTAAATTCAAATTCTCCGATTGTACGAAGGACTATATTTTCACATTCAGGGATTATCTGCAGAAAAGCGGAAGTAAACCCTCGACGGTTAACGTTCGTATGACAGCAATACGTGCCTACTTAAACTATGCCGCCGATAAAGATGTGTCAATTCAGTCGGTAGCGTTGTTAATATCGCAGATACCGCCGTGTAAAAAGATTCAAGAAGAAAGATCCATATTAAGCGAAAATGCATTGGCTGCCATACTGTCAGCACCGCCTCAGACCAAAATGGGTCTTCGAGACCATACAATTTTAATCACTTTGTATGATAGTGCAATGAGGCTTGAAGAACTTTTGTCGATAAAGTTAAATGATATGAATTTCGAAGGCGAATATCCTTGCATACTACTTCACGGCAAAGGTAACAAGGAACGATTCACCCCGCTAACCGAAAAAGCTGTTGGGCATTTGAAAAAGTATTTGCGGATTTTTCACAGTAATTATGACGGGGAGGCGTATCTATTCTATACAACGATTAAAGGAAAAACAGATAAAATGTCTCACGGAAATGTTCAAAGGCTAATAACCCTGTATGCCGATATTGCACGAAAAACCTGTCCGAATATGCCGTCATCTGTACACCCACATATGTTCCGCCGAACAAGAGCTACAAACCTATATCAAGACGGGGTTGCATTGGAACTGGTTTCAACTTTGTTAGGGCATGCAAACTTGGAAACCACCAGGATCTATGCAAAACCATCGCTCAGGCAAATACGAGATGCAATGGAATCCGTTCCTACACCAACCTCTGACGAAGCACCATTATGGATAGGAAACGAGGATAAGATGGCTGCACTATGCGGCTTGCGATGATTACAAAATGCTCAGGATTTGTATCTCAAACCCATATTTATTAAGGGCTTTTGTCTATCCTGAGCATTTTATTTTGATGGGCATAAAAATTGTAATGCTAATATGAGCATTACAGTTTGAGCGCGATGTAATCGCTGACAGGACTAAAGAAGGTTTAAATGCTGCACGAGCCAGAGGGAGAATAGGTGGCAGACCTAAAACGGATGGCGAGCATATAAAGAAGGCAGTCAAGCTTTATAACACAAAGCAATATTCGTTAAAGGAAATATATGAACTAACAGGAGTAAAAAAGTCTACATTGTATAGGAATTTGGCATAGAAGTGTTAAAATGGAGGATATCAACAATGATATCCTCCTTGTGCCTTCCCAAAAACGTATGGGGCACACAACATTGATTTTGAAACCAGTTTTGGGATAAAATACCCCTTAAAAAGCATATTTTTTTGCCCTTTTTATTAGCTAAAATAATCTTTCCAAAAACGAAGGTTAATGAGCTAATATAATTTGACATAATTTGGTGAACGATGTATAATGCTGTAAATGGCATAATGCAATGACTTAATAATGTACTTTAAATTACTTTTATGTATAATATTAAGTTCAATGTAGATGTAACTATTGAATAAAAGGCTAATGACACTTAGTAAGGCAAGATTATTATAGCTTTAATAAGAGGATTATTTAATAACCGGTTATAGCAATTAGTGGGCGTTGGATATTTCTAACAAAAAGCAACATTTCTCAATTATGTCCACATCAAATTAGTTTAGCAAACATTTTCTTGCCTTTTTATGCACTTTTTATGCACTTGTAAATCAATAAAATCCATGATAACATTTTATAAAAAAGGAGTGTTCTATTATGGATTTAGGCAAACTAAAAAGTCAAAGTGTAGAGTGGATTGCAAGCGAGGTTAAAAACAGTAATGAAAGCAAAATTTCGAGTTTGATTGACAGCTTATATAAAAATATTCAACCTGTGCTAAAAAACGGAATGGAAGTTGCATATAACGAGAGATTAGATAAAAATGTAGCTATGCCGCCAATTATTCAAAAAGCTGAAAAAACAGCATTTGATTACAGAGATGAATTTATAAGGGAATTGTTACTAAAAAAGCAGTACAATTTAGATGATGGAATCAACAGCACCATTGACAGACATATTGATTTGATTTTAGATAATATTTATCAAGCACAGGTTTTAGGTAAATTAAATTTTCTTGAACAAATGGGTGCAAAGCAATATAAGTATGTTGTAGGTAGCGATGGTGCTTGTAGTAATTGTCGTGCATTAAAAGACAGAATTTATAATGTAGCTGATGCAAATATTGGTTCTAACTTCCCTGAAATACACCCTAATTGCAGATGCAGTATTATTGGAATTGACCCTTCCGGTAATACAATAAACGATGAATTTAAGGAGTTGGCACCAAAATTTATATTTCCTGGATTTTGGGATATCATTAAAAATATAGGTGCACTATTTGCACTTAGGAATATTGCTTACAAGCAATATCCGTGGATAAATATTTTTGCCATTAGTCCAATTACCTTATCGTTATTAGAGAGTAGAATTAGAAATTCAATTGAAAGTGTTGAAAAAAATAAAAGCAGTATAAATAGTGCAAGCAACAAATATGGCGTCCCTGCTGAAATTATTGGTGGAATTATTTACAAAGAACAACTCACCTCAAAATTACCTGACACCATAGCAAATATTGATACATTTCTTGATGGCAAGTTAATACCTGGGTCTACTCCTACGCATAGCACTGGATTGGGAGCTATTTTCCCGGCAACTGCAAGAACTGCTTGGAATTTTGTTGATTCAAGTATGGTGAGTAATATCTCAGATAAAGATTTACAATTCAAGCTGTCATCAAACAAGGATTTTAATATTAAGACTATCGCTGCTGTGCTTATATATGAAGTCGAAAATGCTAAGGTTATCCAAAATCCAAGTGAGTCGAAAAACCTAACGATAGGACAATGGAAGAAAGCTGTAGCAAAATACAACGGTAGTGACGAATACGCACGAAAGGTATATGAATATTTAGGTGCAATTTACGAACTATTGAATTAGGAGATGAAGCGCGTGTTTAGTAGGCTTACCAAAAATATACTTATTGTTATTTCTGGCATTATTGCAACTTTAATTATTTATTTTGTTGCCACTATAACCTTTTATGGGCTTACACATCCAACCATTTCATTTAAAGACTTTAACAAACCAATGGACTATACAATTATTTCGGCAGAGCAGATAGAATCTTACCTAATGAATGAAATTAGGCAGATTGATAAGTTAGCCAAATACGATTTGACACTGGGCTCAATTGATATGAAAATTAATGATGGGCATCGTGGAGAAGTGACTGCGATTTTTGTGGAGAAAGATAGTGAAAATTCAAAAGTTATTTTTGCATATTTGAATACCAACAATAGCATATTTTATAAGTTTTCAGATTATGGCAGAGAAAGCAAGTTAAACCCGGGTGTTATTCATTTGAGCGAGTGGAAGATTGACAGCACTGATGCAATAAGAATTTCAGAAGATTTTTTTAGTGACAACAAGGATTTTAGATATGATGAAATATGGATAAAGTCGTGCAGTTATTATAAGTGGAACGAGGAAACTTGGGATGTATATTTGACGGATAGAAAAAACAATATTCGTTACGGGACAAGAATAAATCCATATTCCGGCGAAGTACTTGTTGACACAATAGAGCATTGAATATTATAACAATTGCTATTCATAACAAGAAATTCAATCAGCTAATTAGAACTGTTTAAACAACGCTAACAAAACATTCGATTTTTCGAGGAGTTAAATGTTATAATTTACTCTACACATATTATATACTTTTTAGCATATTAAAGTAAAGTCTATCGATCACATGTAAATGGTCTGATAGACTTTTTTCAGAGCCTAAATTATTTGTTTGAAGATTTTCGGCACTGTTTTTCGATATATTCTTCAAGCGAACATTGTGGTATCTTCCATGTCTTGCCTATTTTGAAGCCTTTTATTTCTCCATTGCCGAGGAGTTTATACACGGCATTTCGTCCAATGTAGAGGGAGTCCATGACTTCCTCTACTGTTAAAATTTCAAGTTTATTAAGCATTATTGCACCTCCAATTTAATTATTGTTATAATTATGTTGATTAAAATTCGTCTTCAATATAAGCTAATGGGTTTGGTATCATTTTCTTGTCCCAACGCCTTGGAATCGTAAGAGGGCTTAATTCTAAACTGCTAAACTTTTTCATTATATGTTTTGTTTTATCGACACCATGTTTTTGTTTAAATTCAGTTAACGCTTTATTTAGATTTTTGTATTTAGCAGTATTATCAACAA
>CAYVWT010000104.1:0-4447 GCA_964455565.1 uncultured Clostridiaceae bacterium
AATCAGCCTGCCAGCCATCATATAACATAACAGGTGCAATTAAAAAACCAACGGAGTATCCAACATTTTTAAGCTTTGATATTGCAGATAATCGTTCGTCTAAAGTCGGCGTTGAATGTTCAAAGGTTTTTATTATATGCTCGGTGTTAATGCTATATCTTATTTCAGTATGGTTTTTATGGTCTATATTCAAAATTGAGTCAATATCTGTGAATTTTGTTGCAATGCGAAGGCGCATATTATCATTTTGTGCAAAAAATTCAACTGTTTTTGAAAGCACGCCTATTAATGGCTCGAGTGGAACAGGGTCTGATGAGGCAGACATTTCAAAAACTGTATTTTCTGTTGAAATATCCTTTGCCTTTTGTAAAATTTCGTGTATATTTGCATACACCTTTACAACAGGTCGGATTCCACTTCTTGTGGATAAATAGCAATATTCACACATTCCAACACAGCCACTTACAAGCGTAAGCTGATAGTCGGCAGACGGTTTGCAGGTTTGAAATTTGCCAATTTTTTTAACGGTTATCCATAATGTACGCTTTGCCTGTGCATACGCCTTAAAGCCCTCGGTTTCGGTAGAGGAAGCTCTGTTAGTTATTTCACATTCAATATTATTTTCCTTGCAATACGAATGAATTTTTTGAGCAACAGGATAATCGGTTGCATTTTTATTTATATAAACATTTTTAAATTTGAACATAAAAAAACCTCCTTCTCAAAAAATGAGACGAGGTTAGTTTATGCAAAAAATGAAAAAATTACTCCCTTATTTGCCCATTACCATAAATAATATATTTAATTGTCGTAAGCTCGGGCAGTCCCATTGGGCCACGAGCGTGAATTTTTTGTGTGCTAATGCCAATTTCTGCGCCAAAGCCAAATTCAAAGCCATCTGTAAATCTTGTGGAAGCGTTAATATATACCGCAGCTGCATCAACTTCTGCAAGGAATTTTTGAGAATTATTATAATTTGTAGTAACAATTGCCTCGCTATGCTTTGTACCATATTTTGTTATATGGTCAATTGCCTCATCAATTCCTGAAACAACTTTAACAGCAAGAATATAATCGTTAAATTCTGTTGCAAAGTCAAGCTCTGTCGCAGGGGTTATATTGCTGTATATTTCCATTGTTTTTTCACAGCCACGAATTTCAACATTTTTTTCTTGAAGCGATTTTAGCATAGATGGTAGAAATTCTTTTGCAATTGCTTCATCAACAAGCAAGGTTTCCTGTGCATTACATACAGAAGGTCTGCTTGTTTTTGCGTTAATAACTATATTATGCGCCATTTGCATATCACATTCACCATCAACATAAACGTGGCAGTTACCTGTGCCAGTTTCAATAACGGGAACTGTTGCATTTTGCACAACGGTTTTAATAAGCCCTGCGCCACCACGAGGAATAAGCACATCTATATATTCATTTAACTTCATCAAGCCAACAGCGGTTTCTCTCGAAGTATCCTCTATAAGCTCAATTGCACCATCTGGAAGCCCTGCTTTTATTCCTGCATCCTGCATAATTTTTGCAATAATTTTATTTGAATTTATAGCCTCACTGCCACCACGAAGAATTGTAGCATTGCCAGATTTAATGCAAAGTGAAGCAGCGTCAGCTGTAACATTAGGGCGTGATTCGTAAATTATGCCAATAACTCCAAGTGGAACACGAGTTTTACCAATTATAAGCCCATTTGGGCGCTTAACCATACCTAAAACCTCGCCAATTGGGTCTGGAAGTGAGGCAACCTGACGAATACCGTCTGCCATATCAGAAATCCTTTTTTCGTTAAGTGAAAGACGGTCAAGCATAGCCTCTGGAGTTCCTTTTTGCCTTGCATTTTCAACATCAATATTGTTCATTTCAATTATGTCTTCTGTGTATGTAACAAGTGCATCTGCAATCGCAATCAGTGCATTAGTTTTAACATTTGTTGGTAAATTTGCCAAAACTCTTGCAGCTTTTTTCACTTTTTCGCCTTTTATAATAAGCTCACTCATTGTTTTTTACCCCCATCGAAAAATGTGCCTCGTGGCTTGCCATCTATAATATCATATAAAACTTGTGGGTTCTCGCCATTTGTAATAATGGTGCTAATGCCAACATTTGTGGTAATCTGTGCGGCTTCAATTTTGGTGAACATCCCACCTGTGCCAAGGTTCGAGCCAGCACCACCTGCTAAAGCTCTAACCTCGTCTGTAATTTCGCCAACATATTCAATAAGCTTAGCATTAGGGTTACTTTTTGGGTCGCTATCATATAGCCCCTCAATATCGGAAAGAATAACGAGCAGGTCTGCCTCGATAAGCTCTGCAACATAGGCAGAAAGTGTGTCATTATCACCAAATTCTATTTCATAAACAGATATAGTATCATTTTCATTTACAATAGGCACGACGCCAAGCTCTAAAAGTGTGTCAAAGGTGTTGCGTGCATTTGTTTGGCGCTCATCACCATTTAGCACATCCTTTGTGAGTAGCACTTGTGCAACAGAAGCGCCATAATCGCCAAACATTTTACTGTAAATGTTCATAAGCTCTACCTGACCAACGGCAGCCACAGCCTGTTTATCCCTTGTTTCCGTCGGCTTTTTGCACAGCCCAAGCTTACCAACACCCACGCCAATAGCACCACTTGAAACAAGCACAACGTCTATACCTCTGTTTTTAAGGTCACAAAGTGTGCGTGATAAAAGCTCTATTCGCCTAAGGTTAATAAGTCCTGTATTATGAGTTAATGTTGAAGTACCAACCTTTACAACTATTCTTTTAATATTCATATAAAACACCTCTAACATATTTTATACTAACTATTCTTAGAGGTCAAGTTTTATCGTGAAATATCCTTAATTTTTTCGCCAATTTCTTTAAAAACTGGTGCGGCAGATGTGCCACCCTGTTTGCCATTTTCTGCAAGCACAACGCAAACATATTTTGGCTTTTGTGCAGGAAAAAAACCTGCAAACCAGCCATGAGTCATAGTTTCACCATCTTTTTCCCAGCCTGTTTCTGCGCTACCAGTCTTGCCACCTGCGCCCCAATCGCTAATTTTCGCATTTTTCCCTGTGCCAAAATCGACAGCACCAATTAGCATATCTTTAAGAATTCTTGATGTGTCGGTAGAAATTACCCTGCCAATTATTACAGGCTTAGTGTCTTTTGAAATGCCACTATCATCAACAATGCTTTTCACAAGTGTCAATTGCTTGCGAACTCCGTCATTTGCGACTGTGCAAAGCATATCTGCAACCTGTAATGGTGTCACTTGAACTGTGCCTTGACCAATAGAAATATTTGCAATGTCCTGTGGAGTAGCATCAGAGTTAGACGGAATATTTCCACTCATTTCGCCCAAGCCATCTATATTTAAAACCTTTTCGCCAAAGCCAAAGCTTTTTGCATAATCTGAAATCCTTTTAATTCCTAATTTTAACCCAACCTGATAAAACACAATATTACAGGAAAATGCAAGCCC
The DNA here is from genome assembly GCA_964455565.1 of uncultured Clostridiaceae bacterium. Lineage (GTDB taxonomy): Bacteria > Bacillota > Clostridia > Monoglobales > Firm-18 > CAYVWT01. Next base: position 3,487 of record CAYVWT010000104.1, read on the forward strand.
TTGTGCAAGTGAAATATCACCGTGACCTGTTAACTTGTTGCACACAAATTCCCTGCCGAATACATCAAATTTACCATTACAGGTAAATGGCGAATTATCTGTAAATATACCCTCTTCAAGCGCAGCTGCAGACATTAAAACCTTAAAAACAGAGCCAACATCATACGGTGATATTGCCCTGTTGATAAGCTCACCCTCGGTGCTGTTTAGGTAATTTGCAAGCTCATCTTGTTTAAAATTTGGTATGCTTGCCATTGCGACAATATCCCCACTTTGAGTATCCACCACAACCGCCGCACCACGCAAGGAGGCATTATCCATAGCCTCCTCGGTAATTTTTTGAATGTGATAATCAATAGAAAGCTTAACACCCTTGTAGCTTTTACTGTCAGTCTTTTTGTAACCAAGCCCAGAAATAACCGTGCTTTGTGCATTATTAATAGTGGAAATTGTGTCCGTTTCCGAGGCAACAAGCTGTTTTTCAAATGCACGCTCAATGCCAAAACCACCATTATCAGATGTGTAGCCAATAATATGGCTTAAAAGCCCTATATTATTATAGCGCTCACTAACCGAAAACATCATTACGCCAGGCATATTAAGTAGCTCAGCTTGCTTTTCATTTGCGGAATTCAAGTTAAAAATTTGTATACCTTTTTGGTTAATTGGCACTCCTAAAATCTGGCTAACAAGCCCGATGTTTTCGCATTGCTGTGGCATTACAGCAACACGCAAGCGATTTTGCCCCTCTGTTATTGCAATCATATTCCTATCGTAAATTATACCACGAACAGATTTAATAGGCACCTTTTGTGTGCGCTGTGCTGTTGCCTCTTTTGATAGGCTTTCACCCTCGCAAATTGCAATGTATCCAATCCTAATGGCAAGCAAAAACACAAAGCAAAGAAAGGTATAGCCAAGACTTTTTATTCTCAAATTCATCACCTTATAATATTTTTGT
>CAYVWT010000105.1:0-4347 GCA_964455565.1 uncultured Clostridiaceae bacterium
TAACCTTACCAAAGCCTGCATATTGACCATCAAGGTGAGGAGCATCAGCAACCATCAAAAAGAACTGGCTACCGCCACTATCCTTTGATTGTGAACGAGCCATTGAAAGCACGCCCTTTGTGTGTTTTAGGTCGTTTGTAAAGCCATTGCTTGTAAATTCACCCTTTATTCCATATCCAGGGCCACCCATACCTGTACCATTTGGGTCGCCACCTTGAATCATAAAGCCAGGAATTACACGGTGAAATATTACACCATTATAAAAGCCCTTGTTGATTAGTGAAATAAAGTTATTTACTGTGTTTGGTGCAATTTGTGGATATAACTCTGCTTTGATTATATCACCATTTTCCATTTCGATTGTTACTATTGGATTTTGTCCCATTTTTAACGCTCCTCCTCGACCACCGCAACCGGTGATTGTTATAATTATTATTACTAAAATAAGTGAAAGTATGTTTCTTTTCATTTGTTTACTCCTAAATATTATTAATAAATACTTTTGCATTTTCTATTGCAATGCTTACCTGATTTGTAGCTGTGCCACCAGTAATATCACGCAAATTAACACAGTTTTCAAGTGAAATTGCTGTATAAACATCCTCATCAAATAGTGCACTACAATTTTTAAACTCTGCAAGGGTTAATTCCTCGATAGATTTATTATTAGACAGGCAGTATGCAACCATTTTGCCTATAACCTCGTGCGCATCACGGAACGGAAGCCCTTTTTTTACTAAATAATCTGCCGCATCAGTTGCATTTGTAAAGCCACCTGCTGCGCCACGCTTCATATTTTCACTATTAACACGCATTGTTGCAAGCATTTTAGTGAAAACTGGAAGTGTCATCATAACTGTGTCTATCGCATCAAACACCTGCTCCTTATCCTCCTGCATATCCTTATTATACGCAAGTGGCAAGCCCTTCATAATGGTTAGCAAGGCAATTAAGCTTCCAAAAACTCTGCCAGCCTTACCACGAGCAAGCTCCGCAACATCCGGGTTTTTCTTTTGTGGCATTATGCTACTGCCTGTTGAGTATGCATCATCAAGCTCTACAAAGCTGAATTCATTGCTTGACCACAAAATTATTTCCTCTGAAAAGCGTGACATATGCACCATAATCATACTCATTACAAAGCATACCTCGACAGCAAAATCTCTATCCGCAACACCGTCTAAGCTATTTTGCGTAACACCCATCATTCCAAGCTGATTTGCTACGAATTCTCTGTCAAGTGGGTATGTTGTGCCAGCTAACGCACCGCTACCAAGAGGGGACACGTTCATTCTTGCCTTACATTCCCTTAGGCGTGAAATATCCCTTTTGAACATCTCAAAATATGCCATTAAATGATGTGAAAATAGTATTGGCTGTGCCTTTTGTAGGTGTGTGTACCCGGGCATTATTACGTTAATATTTTTTTCTGCAAGGCTTGTAAGTGTGGCTTCAAGCTGTGCCAAATAAATTAATATTTTTTCACATTCATCACGCAAATATAGACGAATATCAAGTGCAACTTGGTCATTTCTGCTTCTGCCTGTGTGTAATCGTTTGCCAACATCACCAATACGCTCGGTTAATAGTTTTTCGATATTCATATGAATATCCTCTGCATCAACTGAAAATTCAACCTTGCCATTTTCTATGTCAATTAAAATTTCACCTAAGGTTTTAACTATTAAATCAGCATCCGCTTGCAAAATTATACTTTGTTTGCCAAGCATATTAGCGTGTGCAATGCTACCGTTTATGTCCTGCTTGTACATTCGTGCATCAAAACGAATTGATGAGTTAAAATCGTCAACTAAACTGTCTGTGGATTTGGAAAATCTTCCTCCCCAAAGCTTCATTACTTTTTCCCCTTTAAAGCAAGTGCTCTAACCTTTAATGGTAAACCAAATAAGTTTATAAAGCCCTCTGCGTCCTTTTGATTATAAACTTCATCAGCGCCGAATGTTGCCATTTCCTCGCTGTATAATGAGTATGGTGATTTTGCGCCTGCAGGTGTACAGCTCCCCTTGTAAAGCTTTAAGCGAACTGTTCCTGTAACAGTTTTTTGTGTTTCGTCAACGAAAGCAGAAAGCGCCTCACGAATTGGTGTGTACCACATTCCATCATAAACAAGCTCTGCAAATTTAATTGCAACCTGTTCTTTGTAATGATATGTTTGTCTGTCAAGGCATAAATATTCAAGCTCACGGTGTGCGGCGTAAAGGACTGTACCAGCAGGTGTTTCATATACACCTCTGCTTTTCATACCAACAAGGCGATTTTCAACAATATCGTCTATTCCAACGCCATTTGCACCTGCAATTTTGTTAAGCTCATTTATAAGCTCAACACCGCCAAGCTCTTTGCCGTTAAGAGTTTTAGGAATTCCTTGCTCAAAACCAATTTCAACATAGGTTGGTGTGTTTGGAGCCTGCTCTGGTGACACCATAAGCTTAAGCAGGCTGCCGAGTTGTGGCTCATTCCAAGGGTCTTCAAGGTCACAGCCCTCGTGTGAAAGATGCCATAGGTTTCTATCCATACTGTAATTATCTTTTTTTGTTACTGGAATTGGAATGCCTCTTGCCTCTGCATAGTCAATCGCTTCATCACGAGATTTAATATCCCAAATTCTCCACGGAGCAATTATTTTAAGGTGAGGCGCAAGTGCTTTTATTGTAAGCTCAAAACGAACTTGGTCATTACCCTTGCCAGTAGCACCATGACAAATAGCAACAGCACCTTCTTTTTCTGCAATCTCGACAAGGCGTTTTGCAATAACTGGGCGAGCGTGTGATGTTCCAAGAAGATATTTACCCTCATAAACAGCGTGTGCTTTTAATGTAGGCCAAATAAAATCTGTTACATATTCCTCTTGAATATTTTCAATATACAGCTTAGAAGCACCAGTTTTAAGCGCCTTTTCCTCCAAGCCATCAGTTTCGTTGCCTTGCCCAACATCTCCACAAACTGCAATAACTTCATAGTCATAATTTTCTTTTAACCACGGGATTATGATTGATGTATCAAGACCACCCGAGTATGCTAAAATAACTTTTTCCTTTGACATATTGTAAAACCCTCCAAATAAATGTTATAATAAAAGAAATTATATCAAATTTAACAAAAAAAAGCAAGGAGTTCGTATGAAGATTTTAGGAATTGACCCAGGAATAGCCACGGTAGGTTTTGGCGTAATTGAATATGATGGTAATGTATTTAAGGTTATAGAGTATGGCGCTGTAACCTCACCTGCGCATACACCAATGCCAATTCGCCTTAAAATGGTTTATGATGATATGAGTTATATCGTAAATAAGTATTGCCCAGACGAGGTTGCAATAGAGGAACTTTTTTTTAACACAAATGTTAAAACTGCAATTTCGGTAGGTCAAGCAAGAGGGGTTTTAATTCTTGCGGCGGCAAATAAGGAAATTCCTGTTTTTGAATACACTCCATTGCAGGTAAAGCAGGCTGTTGTTGGCTATGGCAGGGCAGAAAAATCTCAGGTGCAACAAATGGTAAAGGCGATTTTAAATTTAAAGGAAGTGCCAAAGCCAGACGATACAGCCGATGCACTTGCAATTGCAATTTGCCATGCACATTCAAGGGGAATACGTTCAAAAGTATTAGAAAAATTAAGGAGCGAAAAATAAATGTATGATTATATAAAGGGAATTCTTGAAAGAAAAACAGAGAATTATGTGGTGGTTGATGTTGGTGGGGTTGGCTATAAAATAGCCACCTCTGCCCGAAGCCTACAAAATGCAGGGCATATTGGGGACAGAGTAATGATGTATACTCACCTTAACGTTCGTGAGGATATATTAGAGCTATATGGTTTTATAACGGTTGAAGAGCGTTCAACCTTTGAAATGCTAATTTCCGTTAGTGGTGTTGGGCCTCGTGCTGGGCTTAATATTCTGTCGTCGATTAGTGCATCCTCACTTGCGCTTGCAATTGTTACAGGTGATGCAAAAACAATCACGACAGCACAAGGTGTGGGGCCAAAGCTTGCGCAAAGAATTATATTAGAATTAAAAGATAAAATTAAGAATAAAGATTTTGCGGGCAAGGGTTCAGGTGAAAATTTTATACCAATCAATGATTTAGGAAACGAAGCAGTTGCGGCGCTCGTCGTCCTCGGCTATACCCCTGTGGAGGCAGAGCGTGCTGTAAAATCAGTAGAAGAAGGGCTATCGATTGAGGACACTATAAAGCAAGCTCTTAAACAAATGATGAGAAGATAAATTAAACTTTTAAAATTATATTATCTATAAGCCTTGCAGACGGAAAACAGACTGCAAGTGCAATTAATACCTTGCCCTCAATGTATGCAAGCTCGGTCATATT
>CAYVWT010000106.1:0-4343 GCA_964455565.1 uncultured Clostridiaceae bacterium
TTGGAAGCTTTATAGTCTTGTTGTCAACAGACTCTTTGTATAGAACAAATTTGCCACCTATAACTTGAACTGGCTCTGCATTTGTAAGTGTTGCTAGTTCATTACATAATTCACGCACATTGGAAAAAGAATTGTCTAGAACGTGTACTTTTATTAACTCTCTTGCCTCTAATGCATCGTTTATTAAGGCAACCATATTTTCGTTAATTCCACCTTTACCAATTTGATAAAGCGCTGGAATTGTGTTTGCTAAGCCTCTTAAATAAGCCCTTTGTCTACTATTTAACATTTATATACAAATCCTCTCTCAGTAGAAATATCATATAACTATATTATATAACATATAATTTGTCAAGTTTATGGCAATATTTACTTGACAAATGACTGACACTGCTGTATCATATATATGACATTAAAGTGTCATTTGCTGAAGGGTGGCGAGTGGATGAATATAGATGAAGTTGTAAAGCATTCTGGCGTATCTCGTAGCACGGTTTTTCGTTTTCTAAAAGGTGATAATGTTCGTACAAACGCCAAAATGTCTATTATTTCGGCTATGCAACAGTTAGGCTATGATGATGAAAAGGCTGTTAATTCTCAGCTTAATTTGGAAATTGAAATAAGCGCCTCAGAGGATATGAGTGATTTCTTAGGCTTTACACAGGTAATAAACGGCATAACCTATGCCGCCGAGCAACGTGGCGTAAAAGTGCGTATTGTTCGCAGAGGAGCAATCCAGATTAACACCGATTATGACAACTGGGATAATGGACAAATTGGTGTTATTGTAATTGGTAAAAATATTCAGGATGAAAAATTAGAAGCACAAAAGCTTTTGGAACATAATATTCCCAATGTATTTATAAACAGAATTTTAACTGATAATTCTATCAGCTATGTAGCTGTTGATTTAGTTCAAGCAGGATATGATATTACTAAATATCTTATAGATAAAGGGCACAGGAAAATTGCGATATGTGGCGATATTTCTAACTACCGTGTGGATAGAGATAAAATTGCAGGCTATAAAAACGCTCTTGTGGATAATGGTATTAAATTATCTGATAAGCTTTGCATTACTAATGCAAGCAAATATGAAATTGAATTATATATTTCCAAATTGTTTGAAAATGGCGAAAAGCCAGATGCATTTGTTGGAATTTGTGATACCTATGCTATGAAATTTATAGGCACCGCAGAACAAAATGGTTACAAGGTACCAGATGATATAGCTGTTGTTGGAATGGATGATGTTGCTTCCGGCGAATTTTTTCGCCCTGCGCTTACAACCGTGCATATTCCTTTTTATGAAATTGGACTACTTGCTGTTGATAGCCTTTTAAAGCAAACCTCACAAAACGTTAAGAGCATTAGAACAATAGTCAATCATAGTATTATTGTAAGAAGTTCAAGTGAAAAAAATAAAATATAGGAGGAATTTTAGAAAATGGAAATTAGGGACGCAATAAATAAGAGAGATTTTAAGCACTACACAACCGAGCGTATTCGTGAGGAATGTCTGATTGAGGATTTATTCCTTGATGACAACATTAAAATGGTTTATAGTCACATCGACAGAATTATTACTGCCGGGGCTTGCCCAGTAAACAAGACATTAGCACTTGTTGCAGGAAAAGACGTAATTGGTACAGATTATTTTCTTGAAAGACGTGAGCTTGGGGTTATTAATGTTGGTGGAGCAGGCGTTATAACAGTTGATGGTGTTGCTTATGATATGAATTCTCGTGATGGTATATATGTTGGTATGGGTTCAAAGGATATTACTTTTGCAAGCAAGGATGCAAAAAACCCTGCACATTTTTACATCAACAGCGCACCTGCACACACAACATATCCAATAGTTAAAATTGATATTTCACAAGCTAACCCAGTAAAGGTTGGAACACCTGAGGAGGCTAATGTTAGAACAATATATCAATATTTACACCCTGCTGTAATGAAAACCTGTCAGCTTATGATGGGTTTGACAATGTTAGAGCCAGGCTGTATTTGGAACACAATGCCTTGCCACACACACGAGCGTCGTATGGAGGTATATTTTTACTTTGATATTCCACAAGATGCAGTTGTTTTCCACCTTATGGGTGAGCCAACTGAAACACGCCATATTGTTATGAGAAATGAACAGGCTGTTATTAACCCAAGCTGGTCTATCCACAGTGGCGCAGGAACAAGAAATTACACGTTTATTTGGAGTATGGTTGGTGAAAACCAAGTGTTCACCGATATGGACGCAGTAAAATTCACAGATATAAAATAATACTAATTCTTGTTAAAATAGATATTAATTTTGTGGTTAATTTCTCTCTATGCGTTGTTGCAGAACCTTTGGCAATGGACAAACCATTGCCAAGAACCTGCGCCTAGCCTAAAAAGAAATTACCTCACAAACTTTTATATCATTTTAAGCAATCATTAGTATAAATAAAAAACCCATAATATAGGAGGAAATAAAAATGATATTAGACAAATTCAAATTGGATGGTAAGGTAGCAATAGTTACAGGCTCAAGCACAGGCTTAGGACAAGGTATATGCTATTCATTTGCAGAAGCAGGCGCAAAGGTTGTTGGTGTTGATTATGTTGAATCACCTGAAACTGCTGCAAAAATCGAGGCTATGGGTGGAGAATTCATCAGTATAGTTGCAAACCTTATGACTATTGACCCAATCCAAGGCATAGTTGATGCTACAATAGCTAAATTCGGCAAGGTTGATTTACTTGTTAACAACGCAGGTATCATTCGTCGTGAAGATGCTATTGATTTCACAGAAAAGAACTGGGACGATGTAATAAACATAAACCAAAAAACAGTATTTTTCTTTAGCCAAGCTGTTGCTAAAAAGTTTATTTCTCAAGGCACAGGCGGTAAAATTATAAATATAGCTTCAATGCTTTCATTCCAAGGCGGAGTTCGTGTTCCTTCATATACAGCTTCAAAAAGTGCTGTTATGGGTATCACTCGTGCAATGGCTAATGAGTGGGCAAAGCATAATATCAATGTTAATGCAATTGCTCCTGGATATATGGCAACAAACAATACAGCAGCACTTCGTGCAGACGAGGAGCGTAGCGAGGCAATTTTAGGACGTATTCCTGCAAACCGTTGGGGAACGGCAGACGATCTTCAAGGTGCAGCAGTATTCTTAGCATCACCTGCTTCAGATTATGTAAATGGTTATACATTGGCTGTTGATGGTGGTTGGTTAGCTCGATAATTATATACTTAGGAGGTCGATTGACAGGATGGATAAAGAAAAAGTAATAACAAGAATAACAGATGTCGGTATAGTTGCAGTAGTTCGTGCAGAAACAGCCGACGTTGCAAAACGTATTACAGATGCATGTATCGAGGGTGGAGTTGCCGCAATCGAGCTTACATTTACAGTTCCTATGGCTCATAAAGTAATAGAGGAAATTGCAAGCTCATATTCACCAAAGGATATAATCTTAGGCGCTGGCACAGTAATGGACAGCGAAACTGCAAGAATTGCAATTTTATCTGGTGCACAATATATTGTTAGCCCATATTTTAATATTGACACAGTAAAAACCTGTAACCGTTATCGTGTGCCTTGTATGCCTGGCGCAATGACAATTAAAGAGGTTGTAGAGGCAATGGAAGCAGGGGCAGATATTATTAAAATTTTCCCTGGCGAGGCATTTGGCCCTAAAATTATCAAAGCAGTAAACGGACCAATACCGTATGCAAAGCTTATGCCAACAGGTGGCGTTGATGTTAATAACGTTGGTGAGTGGATAAAAGCTGGTGCAGTGGCAGTTGGTGCAGGTGGTGCGCTTACAGCAGGTGCAAAAACAGGTGACTATGCTTCGATAACAAGGCTTGGAAAACAATTTATCGAAAATATCAAGGAGGCACGTGGCAAATGAGTAATAAAATTGTAACCTTCGGCGAAATAATGTTAAGGCTTCAAACACCTAATTTTCAAAGATTTATTCAAGCGCAAAGCTTTGATGCAGTTTATGGTGGTGGCGAGGCTAATGTTGCAGTTAGTATGGCTAACTATGGCTTTGATGCACATTTTGTAACAAAATTACCTAAAAACCCAATTGGCGATGCGTGCCTTGCAGAGCTTCGCAAGAATGGTGTTCAAACTGATTATATTGCTCGTGGTGGTGAACGTCTTGGAATCTATTTCGTAGAAAAAGGGGCATCACAAAGGGCATCAAACGTTGTTTATGACAGAGCATATTCTTCAATTTCTACTGCAAAAGCAACAGATTTTGATTGGGCAAAGATATTTGACGGAGCAGCTTGGTTCCACTTTACAGGAATTACTCCTGCACTTGGTGATGATGCA
>CAYVWT010000107.1:0-4263 GCA_964455565.1 uncultured Clostridiaceae bacterium
GTTGTAATAGCAGATTGTGTACCAACAAGATTATCAATTTGCAACAGTATAGCTGCAATTTCTTTTAAAGTAACAGGTGCATTTGCATTTAATCTACCGTTTGCATATAACTGTATTCCATTTTGTTTTGCGTATGTGAGGAATGAATTTACCATATCGTCACGAGTAGAAGTAACATCTTTGTAGTAATCATTCTTTGCCGTATATACAAGTGGAGTATGCGCTTTTCTAATAATACTAAAGGTAATAACAGTCAAAGCATCCTGCACAGTTGCTTGCTTATCAATAAAATCCTTGTTTATGTTATCTTTACTAAAACAAAAGTTGCCGATTGCGGTAAAATCATACACATAAGGATGGTCAAAAGGAGAACTGATTGGATATCCTCTGTATGTAAGCTCATGTTCCTCTAACGCCAATCGTAATCCAGCCCTTGAAATTTCACCATTTGTAATATTTTTTTCTGGCTCATATTTTGTGTTATCAAATAAATTCAAGCTATTGTAAACAGTTTCTAACAGCTCAGGTGAAACTGTATTTACAAAGTCAATTTGTTTAGAATTATCATTAATCTTTCTTGAACGCACAATTAAAGCAGCTGCCTCTGCACGAGAAAGAGAATCGGCAAGCCTTAAATTTACGCCATCATTCCCTATCATAACACCATATTGATATATCCAAGCAACCGCATCTTTATTTTCATATTGAGATGTTATAATGCTTGGTGCAATAACGCCCTGCTTAGAGCCTGCACGCTCCCAAAGCATTTGTGCAACATCGCCTCTTGTGATTGGTACATCTGGGTTAAATTTATTATCCTCTGTGCCTCTAAGACCAGAATACATTATGTAATCATAGCCCCAATAAGATGAATTAACATCACCAAAATCCTTATCTCTTTTTACTGAGCTTTTACCAATCATCTTAACAAATTCAGCACGAGAAACAGTATTATCTGGCTTAAAACTACCGTCCTCATAGCCAGAAATAGTTCCATCAGCAACAAGCTGTGAAACAGATTCAAAAGCCCAATGTGTATTCGTCAAATCAGGGAAGTTAATTTCAGCAAATACAATAAATTGGCAAAGAGAAATAATAATAGCAAAAACAGTAATAATAGAACAATATTTTTTTATCATTGGAACACCTCCACTTATAATATGTACCTCTACATTTTAACATAAAGAGCAGTTTTCTGCAATGATAATTTGACAACATTTATTAAATGATGTAAAATTAAAATATCATAAAATTTTTGGAGGTATTTAATTTGAAAATCAAGAGTGAATTTATACTAAGAGAGATAATGGGAAGTTATATAGTTGTTCCAACGGGGGAAAAATTGGTTGATTTTAAGGTTATGATTACGCTTAATGAAACGAGTGCATTTCTGTGGAACTTATTAAATGAAGAAAAAACATTTGATGAGCTTCTTAATGAGCTTACGAGTGAATATGATGTAGACGAAGAAACTGCAAGGGTTGATGTTAAAGAATTTGTTGAGCTTCTAAATGACAAAAAGGTGTTTGAATAGTAGATGACTAATAAAAAAGTAAAACATATTAATATGGGCGTGCTTTCTGCTGTAATAATCGATTCATTAAATAACAATTCTGATGTAAAATTAACGGTTACAGGCAACAGTATGTATCCGCTTTTTCGTGGTGGGGTGGATTCAGTCCTGCTTACTGCAAGTAGCAGTATTAAAAAATATGACATACCTCTTTACAAAAGGGAAAATGGAGAATATGTTTTGCATAGAATTGTGAAGATTAAAGATAATTGTTTATATATTGTTGGCGATAATCAAAAAAATATTGAATTTCCTATATATCCACATCAGGTACTTGCTATTGTAAAGGGATTTTACAGAAATGGGAAGTACATATCGTGTGATAATATATTTTACAAGCTATATTCGTTTTTATGGGTGCTAATTATTCCTTACAGACATAATGTGTTAAAGGCATTGAAAAAAGCATTAACAATTTTGCGAAATGTTAGGAGAGTAAACCGTGAAAAATAAAACCTCGCCACTTAAATGGGTATTTAATAGCTCGAAAAGGCATTTATTTAGCATAGTTATGCTTGTTATAATTGGCGTGCTGCTTTCCCTTTGTTGGGTTGGGCTTGCACTTATATCTCGTAATGTAATTGATATAGCATCAAAGCAAATTGTAGGCAATCTTTTAAATCAATTTCTACTACTCGCTTTAATAATTTTAGTGCAAATGGTGTTGCAGGTATTTTTTGCATCTATAAACATTCGCACATCGGGTAAGCTCAGCATTTCCTTTAAGAAACAGCTTTTTAGTACACTACTAAAAAAAGATTGGACGAGCGTTTCTAATTTTCATTCAGGAGAGCTTTTAAACAGAATAACAAGTGATACATCCGTTATAACAAACGCAATTGTTAGTATCGCTCCAAATCTTGTTTCTTTTTTAACAAGAATTGTTGTGAGCTTTAGTGTGCTTTTTATGATGGATCCTGTTTTTGCTTCGATATTCCTTGTCGCTGGGCCTATGATTATGGTTATATCTCGTATTTATAGTAAAAAAATGAAAACGTTACATAAAAAGTGCCAAGAAAGTGATGGAATAACTCGCTCGTTTATGCAGGAAGCATTGCAAAATTTGTTAGTTATAAAGTCATTTGGCAATGAGAACGCAATTATTACCAATTCCACGAAGCTACAAAATAGTAACTTTATCCTGTCAGTTAAACGAAATAATATAAGCATAATTGCAAATATTTGTTTTTATATAGCAATTACAGTAGGCTATTATTTTGCACTTGCATGGGGTGCCTATAAAATTTCACAGGGGATTATGACCTATGGAACATTAATTGCAATGCTACAGCTTGTAGGACAGGTTCAGGGGCCATTTCGTGACCTTTCAGGGCTTTTGCCACAATACTATTCAATGCTTGCATCAGCTGAACGAATAATAGAACTTGAAAATTTGCCTGACGAAGTAGAATTTAATGATAAAACAATTGATTGCAATAAAATATATGCGGATATGTCTGAAATTTCAATAAATAATGTTACCTTTACATATGATAAAGAAAACATTTTAGAAAATGCAACCTTAGGAATAAAAAAAGGTGATTTCATAGCTATTGAAGGCACATCCGGTATAGGTAAAAGCACCCTGTTAAAGCTTATTTTAGGAATAATTATGCCAAAATATGGCAGTATAACATTTAATATGAAAGATAATAGCAAGGTGAAAATGGACAAGCACACAAGGAGTATGTTTTCATACGTTCCACAGGGAAATATGATTTTATCAGGAACAATAAGGGAAAATATTATATTTTCGAAGTTAGATATAGATGATGTTGAAGTTATAAAGGCGGCACAAATAGCAGAGATTTGGGGCTTTATAGACTCGCTTCCACAAAAACTCGATACAGAGCTTGGCGAAAAAGGGTTAGGGCTTTCTGAGGGGCAAATTCAACGAATTGCCATAGCCAGAGCAGTTCTGCATAATTCACCGATACTTCTTCTCGATGAAGCAACATCTGCATTAGACGAAAAAACAGAGTGGGCAGTGCTTAATAATTTAAAGAGCCTTAATACAAAAACCTGTATAGTTATTTCGCATAAAAAGGCGGCTTTAGATGTGTGCGATAAAAGCATTTGTATAAAAAACGGTCAAATTATTCAACTGGAGGACGTAAATGCTTAATAAAATCGTATTGTGGGTAAGTGTAATATCAGTTATGGTTTTGATTTTTTGTTTGTCGTCAGAGCCCGCATTAGAATCATCAGAAAGAAGTAGAATGTTTGTAATATTTCCGTTTTTATCTCAATATACAGTTAGGAAATCAGCTCACTTTTTTATATATATGGTATTAGCTTTTTTAGTTTATAGGTTGCTAACGCAATACAAAAATGATGTTAATTATTTAAGTATGAGCAAAAATATATACTATATGACAACCTTAATTGTCTTTTTATATGCGGTAACAGATGAAATACATCAGTACTTTGTTCCCGGTAGGGCTTGTAGGGTGACAGATGTCTTGATAGATGTGTTAGGTGGCGCAACGGGTATTGCTTCCAGCAATATTATAGCTTGTTTATACAAAAAATGCCATTTGAAAATTAAATTTTAGGTTGAATATTGTATATTTATGAAGTAATACGTTTTTTTTATTGACTGTAATTTAGTTTTATGGTAATATGAATTATTAAAAAAATATTTTATTAAGAGGTGTATTCCTTGTTAAAGCAGTTATCTATTGAAGATG
>CAYVWT010000108.1:0-4223 GCA_964455565.1 uncultured Clostridiaceae bacterium
TCCATTTCATTTGGCTTATATGACACTCTAACATTTCAAGCTTTTGCTCAATTGTGTCGGTTATATCCACATATTCGGTCGGTATAAATCCTACCCCTGCCAAATTATCCATATAATATATGGGGGTCACATTTGCAACTGAATTTTCCTTTGTTTCATAATGAGGCACACTTGCAATAAATGATGCATCAAAAACAAGATTAGACACCGCTACATGGTCTGGCATATAGTCGTTTGGGCTGTGGGTTATTATTACATCAGGCTGAGCTTTTCTAATAACATCTACAATTTTGTCACGTTGTTGTTTGTTGTCCCTAAATATTGTGCAATCATCCAAATCACAAGTAATAACATCAACACCGATTATTTTACCTGAATTCTTAGCCTCATTTATCCTCATTTCTCTAAGCTCATTAGGCATTATTACTGCATGCCCCATATTTCCATTGGTTACATGGCACATTGTTACATTATGTCCTTCTTTAACATATTTAGCTAAAGTCCCAGCACAAGATACTTCTATATCATCTGGGTGACATCCTATTGCAAGTACTCTCATACATTTTTCAACTCCAGTTTCACAAGTATTTTTTAATATAATCAACTGCTATCTTTATATCCTCATATGGCATTTCTCCGGTTTCCCGTTCTATGGTTAAAAAACCCGTGTAGCCAATATCTTCTAAGGCGTTAATCCAGCCCTTAAAATCAACATCACCCTTTCCAAGCGGTGTCTCCTTAAAGTAATCATCAAGCCTTAAATCGCCTATTCCACCCTCTGCGAAATAATCATATATAATCTTTGGGTCGGTGCGGTTTTTCATTATTCCGTCCTTTGCATGGGTATGTAAGATTCGGTTTTTCAAAGCATATACACCTTGCACAGGGTCATCACCTGTCACCATAACAAGATTAGCAGGGTCATAATTAACTCCAACATATTCAGTTTTTAATTCATCAAGAAAAGACTTCAATGTCAACACCAGTTCAGGGCCTGTTTCTATTGCAAGCTTGACCCCTATTTTTTCGCCATATTCTCCTATCTTTTCACAAGCCTCAGATAGTGTCTGTTTTTTAACGCAATCATATAAAGGAATAACCCCTATATGCGTTGTTACAACAGAACAATCCATTTCCTTTGCCAAATCCATAACACGGCAAGTCTTTTCTATGCGACTATGGTTGTTTTCTGCAATTTCAAAGCCATATCCTCCTAAATCAGCACATACTGCTGATACTTGCAGGTTATGTTGAATCAATAGGCTTTTTAGTTCACTTTTTTTGTTATCGGTAAGTTTATCGCAGTCAAGCTCTCCACTTACACCGTAGAATTGTACACCATCAACCCCAAGCTCCGCGGCTTTTTTTATTGCTTCAATTACATCGCATTTAAAGGATTCTAACATAACGCCTATTTTCAAGCTCATTACATGCCACCTCTTATTGCTTTGTCTGCCTCCAATGCTATGCGGAAGCTGTCAAAAACTTCGTCAATTGAAGGTTTTTCTGTAACATTATTTTCAATCATATTCACTAAATGGTCAAACTGTGCCCCCGTTGGCTTGCGTTTATTTTTAATATTTATAAGTTCGTATGTCTTTTGTGGGTATTTATAATACTCTATTAGGTCGCCTTCCTCCTGATGTGTCTGCCTATCGTTTCGGTATATTATCTTAATCCTCCCCTTAGGGCCTATAAATTCCTTTAGGTTGTCAGATGCCATGGTATTACTCCATCCCACCTCATAATATCCAACCGAGCCATCAGAAAGTCTTACAGTCATTATTCCGTAATTATATTTGCCATCAGGAACATCAGGCTCTGTTCTCATTCCCACTCCCGAAACCTGCGTAACCTTTGCACCTGTAAACCATTGCATAACGTCTATATAATGCACACCACAATCCACAATAGGCGAGGTTTCCTTAATCAATGCAAGGTATTTATTCCAATCCATAGTATGATGATTTTGAACCATACGCATAATTATTGGGCTACCTATTGCATCCTCTCTTATCATTTCTGCAACCTTTTGGTATGTTGTGTTGTGCCTTAATATATGCCCTACAAGAACCTTGCAATTCTGGTTTGACTTAACAGCATTTACAAATTCCTCGCCTTCTTCAAGAGTTGTGGAAATTGGTTTCTCGCAAATAACGTGCTTATTATGTTTAATACATTCTTTTAATATTTCAAGGTGAGTAGATGGGTATGTCGCAATTATTACAATGTCAACTTCTGATGATGAAACACATTCATGATAATCGGTAGTTACTTTTTCAGCTCCATATTTCTTTTGGAATAAGCACGCCTTATTTATATCAAGGTCACAAACATATCTTATGGATACATTTTCCTTGTAATATATATCATCCATATGTGCAGCGCCCATATTCCCACAACCAATAATGGCAATTTCGTAAATTTTACTCATACACCCTCACCCTCTATTTTTTAGCTCCGCCAACTATTTCAATCTCTTTTAGCACAAGCTCAACCGATTTTATACCCTCGTCAAGCGGTGCAATTTCAAGTGGCAGACCGTTTTGTAATCGTTCGGTGAAATATTTTAGCTCGTTATAATAACCGCTGAGGCTTGAAATATTGCCTCCAATTTCATTGCTGTCAACAAAATCCTTTTCAAGCTCAGGCACAATCTTTTCGCCCTCTACTGGGTATACTACAAGTGCAGGGTTGCTACCAGAATTATATACAACAGTTGCCCTTTCAAACTTAACTCTGTACTCCATGCAAAACGGAAACCCTGCTGGGTAATCCCATACGCCTTCGGCGGTTATGATTGCATTAGGATAGGTATATGTAGTGAAAATTTGCTGAATTACGCCATCTGAATCCCTTGCAACTGCAGATGCAAGACTTTGTGGCTCACCCATTATGTATCTTATAAAATCTGCATCGTGTATATGCAAATCCAACGCCACACTACCACTACACTCAACCTTGTGCAACCAGTTCTCCCACGCCCAAGTAGGCTTTGGGCTTAAACGCTTGAAAACACCAGAAATTACCTTACCATAAGTTCCGCTATCAATGATATTTTTAAGCCATAAATATTCGTCCCAAAGGCGTATACACTGCCCAACCATAATCTTTGCTCCTGTTTTTTCTTGTGTATCAAGCAATAGCTTTGCTTCGTCCATATTTAGGCATATTGGTTTTTCTATAAATACCGCTTTTCCCTTTTCCATTGCCTTTATTGCGTATTTTGTATGCAGATATGTAGGAAGGCAGATGTCTATTATATCAACCTCTGCATTATCTATCAGATCCATACCATCAGCATATACCTTTGCACCGAACTTTTCTGCCATTGAAACAGCATTTTCATTTACTACATCTGCAACAGCAACTACCTTAACATTTTCGCTTAACTCACTATAACAAGCGGCGTGCATACCACCCATAAAGCCTGCACCAATTAAACCAACCTTTAACATATTCTTACCTCCCCATAATCTTGTTCATTGACGCCGATGTGTTGTATATAATCTGCTCGCTGTAATGGTTATATGGTGGCAACATCTCTGCTGTTACCCAGCCATCATAGCCTACATTTTTAAACATATCCATAACTGCTGGATAATCAACATCTCCTGCAAGTAAATCCACAAAGCCACACAAACCGCCTGCTTCTCTGCGGTAATCCTTAAAATGTACCTTTTTAATGCGACTGCCTAAAATTTTAATCCAATGCTCAGGGTAACCACTATAAATAACATTTCCTACATCAAAATATGCACCCACAAACCTACTATCAATTTTATCTATAAAATCACGCATTTCAATTGGTGAAAGCAAAAATTTATTCCATACGTTTTCTATACCAATATTTATTTGCAATTCCTCAGCCTTAACTTTCAACCTTAAAAAGGCTTGTAATGAACGCTCATACGCTACATCATACTCTACAACCTCGCTGTTTGGTATAAAATCAACACCAACAGCACCTGGAACTATTAAAACACTGTCCGCACCAAGTATTTTTGCCATTTCAATCTGTTTTTCGGCGATAGAATAAGCTTTATTTCGCGTAGCCTCATCATTTGAAGTAAGAGAATACGACCAGTACAACCCACTTGCAACGCTATGGATTTTTACACCCAAGCTATCTGCATAACCTTTAATATTAAGTAGTTCTTTTTCACTACTTTCCAAGCTTGTTTCACCTGTTTCATTTAAAGCAAGCTCAATTCCTTCAAACC
>CAYVWT010000109.1:0-1990 GCA_964455565.1 uncultured Clostridiaceae bacterium
ACGAGTATTCACCATTTCATGGATTCAAACCAATATACGAGGGAGAAGAGGAAGCGCAGCTAATGTAGGCACCAGAACCCCAGCAATATCAAAGCCTGATTACTTTTGTAGTCGGGCTTTTTTTTGTGGTAGCCCTGCCAATTCCTTCAATATTGCATCATTAACTAGCTTCATGATGAGTTCAACCAACTCTTCACCCCTTGCCGTTAACTTATAACACGCCAATGAACCCTTACCACGCCCGTACCTGCTTACCAAACCCTCACTAACCTCAACATAAGCCAGAATTGTAGCCTCACGACCCAACCAACTCTTCAACACCCCAACACTGCTCCCACCAGTCAACGAAAGAAACAGAAGAAGTCGGAGAGAACTAGCAGAATAATAAATATCACGACCAGCCCACAACTTACGAATAGGATACATCACAAAGTTTTGATTCCTAGAAAACAACATAAATGCGGCTTTTTCGCCCCTTTCTGTGTTAAGTACTGGATTAACTTGCATCTTCAAAGATAAATATAGGGCAAATTTAGCGTTTTAAGGCATATTTCATGCATTATTATTGAGTGGTTGATGTTATAGTACTATAAACTAGCTTGTTAGCATCGGAAGATTTATCCAAAGGCTATTTAATTTGAGCGCCGGGCTACTGAAACATAGATCACATTGCAATCCCAAATTGCCATTGCATAAGAAACATTATGTTAAATAGCTGCTTTCTGGATGTGACCAAACCCTCCCCTACCCTACTGCCATGGGTCGGCTTCGGCTTTTCGAGCTTTCGATTTCGATTCGATACCCCTGCCATTCTATAGTAACTCTAACTATCCATGTATGTACCCACTATGGGTGTTTATGTGGAGGGTTAAAGGAGGCAAAGTGCGATTTGTCCGTAGTGCGGATACCAGTGTTTTGGGGATTTGTTGTATTTTGGGTGTATGTTGAGGGGTTAGAATATGGGGTATTTTGGGTAAAATATGGGGAATTTGGGGTTAAAGTGGTGTTTTTGGCTATGGTAAATCGGCTGTAGGGCTTATTCCTCTTAGGGCTAAGACAGATTTTTTGGGTTTGGGTCCTAACGGACCATAAAAAAAGAAGCCCATTGAAGTTATCGCCGGGCTGTCGTTTTTGGTTTTCGCCACCTATTGCCTCATTACAAGGAAGTATTTTTTGGGAAGATAGTTTACATTATGGTGGTATATGTACTCTATCTCGTATTTTAGTTTACAAGCTAGTTTGAGGCAATAGGTCGTTAATCCTTTCGTTGAGGGTGTGTAGGTAGTACCTCATGTGTCCTTCTTGTTGGTTAAGGAGGTCGAATTGGTTTTGGCCTGATATTTCTATGGCTCTACCTTTGTTTGCAAGGAAAGATTCAAGTTTAGAGTGTCTGTCTTGCAGTTCATCTCTTTCCAAAATCAATCTGTCAAGGAAAGTGTCTGATGGCTTGTAGCTACGTTCAAACACATCTTTTGGAGACCACGAAATGTAGTTGTCGTAATCTGGATGATTTTTGTTTGGGGAGTCTAAGTATTCTACCAAGTAGCCTTCTGCGTCTGGGTTTTCGTATTTAGGCATATCCCATCCTCTCAAAGCATTGTAGGCTCCTAAATTAAGTGGTCTAGCTTTAACTTCTTTTGTTCCTATAAATTTATTCATAATGTTATTTGTGTTCAGCACGTCTGTCCCCCCGAATGTTTTATCTGTATGCATTAACAAGCGATTCAAGGTTGTGGGCTTCATTAAAGAAAGCATCTGGACCATAGGTTGCGGGTCTACCACACTCTTTGTCTATTTCGTTTTGAATCTGCATTGCTATAATCTTTGCTTGTGCCGCAACTGAGTATGCGGTTAAAATTGAACTATTGTCTGCCATGTTATTGTGGCCTTTATCCGTTAGCCCTCGGTTTTAATTTGTTTTCGTAATAGCGTTCTATTTTTTCTGCAAGCGTTTTTAAGGCCATTTGAGCGTCTGCTGACTTAACGTAGC
>CAYVWT010000109.1:2000-4183 GCA_964455565.1 uncultured Clostridiaceae bacterium
TTGCCTAGTATGTCTTTTACGTCTGGGTTCATAACTCATACCCTTTCAGTTTCTCATAACAAACAAGCATTTGCACGACATCTCCTTCCGCCTGGGCCTTGATAGCGGCCTTAACACTTGCTTTCATCATACTAGCGGCAAGTGCACCAGCAGGGAATTGACTGTACTCAATGATTATTTCTTGCACTCTTTCTATTTCTCTAGGGAGTGCTTCCCCTAGTGTTGTTACTTCGCTCATATACGTTACTTTTTAAATGATACTGCCTCACCCATGTAGTTGTAGGTCATGAAAAATATCTTGCCGCAATCACACTTAATATTTGTTAGCCAATACTTGTTTCTATTGCATCGGTTCAAGTACTTGTCATTGCTATCGTCATATCCCTTATTGCAATATGGGCAGCTAAAACTTGTTTTTGCGATATTGAGAAAGATCATAACCTACAACTTTTACGGAATTTTATTACAAGGATTGGATGGAAATATGTAAACCACGATTCCATGATTTACCCGTTAATATGTTATTTATTGTGGTTTGGCAGACATTGTATTCTCTCGCAAGTTTTGCTTTTTCCCCTTTTGCTCCAGTATATTTTGAAATAATTTCTTTTACCTGCTCTTTGGTAAGTTTAGATAAATGACTGTCCTCCCCAAATTTGTTTACAAGTCTTTTTTTAGCTACCATATCTTCTATATTTTCTTGTTGAGACCCAAGTTTTAAGTGGCTTGGGTTACAGCAAGGAGGGTTGTCGCAAGCATGCATTACAACCATGCCTTCTGGGATTTCACCTTTATGTAATTTATACATTACTCGGTGTGCTGAATCTGTTTTGCTTCCTCTTATTCCTATTCTGCCGTATCCATCAGAATTACGAAAGCCATTAAACTCCCAACATTCGTCAATCTCTTTTACAGAAATAAACTTCATTATTCTGTCTTCAACAGGAGTTGGCTTATTAACATAAGCCCCTCGGCATTTAGGGGAGCAGCATTTACCTGTCCCAATTTTGATTTGGCTTTCTCTTGCAAAAAAGGATTTGCCACAAACTTTACATATAACCTCTATCATACCTATACTATTAACATATGCAAATATACACTAATGCGTGGAGTTACAAACTATTTATAAATTCGTGCAAGCGTTTGTTAAAAATAGCATCTTGTAGGGCGTTATGCTCTAGGGTTTGTTTAGGGTAGCTATTCTGTTTTTCTAGTTCAACCCAGTAAATATTTGGCGTTTCATTGCCATAGATAACCCTTTTACGCTCTAGTTCTTGCTTCAAATCAATAGTGTACCATGGCATACCATCAGGCAGGTCGTTCATTACACCAAACAGCCAGCACAACCCCACATGGTCATACGCTGAGTAGTAGCCGTAGAGTTCGCAGTCTGTTTTCCCATAAACGTGCTTTTCGTGTATGTCGGTACAGAATTTTTCCACTTCCTTAGCAATCTGCTCGTTGGTCTTGCCGTACTTGTTGATAAGGCGCTTAAGGTTTTTGTATGTGAACTCACGTTTTGAGTGGTGCAAAAAAGGAATGGCATCATATTCAGTTCTTTCCTTCAATGACAACTCTTTGAAGATTGGTAACAGCACGTTTTCCTTGATCCAATAAACTTTTTGCTGTAGATTCTCTCCATGAACACTGTGCCAAGGCTTCATGTCGTATCTTTCCCATGCTTCTTTCAGGTTGAAATCTTTGCTGATTAAGTAAAGCTCCTGACCATCGTCACGGACCATGCCAATGCTGATTAGATCAATGGTGGGTTTTGTTTTTCCTATTGGTAATCCTAAGAATCTTTTGGTTTGCGAACCCTCTAAGAACTCGCAGTCGTAATACACTTTTGTTGTTTTCATAATGATAGTTTGATTTGTGATTGATTTTTTATTTTTTCTTGAAGTCTGATTCTTACTCCTCTTTCCTTCCAATACCTGAACTGCATTAGGTAGGATAGTTTTCTGATGTCATTAGGCTCCAGTTCCTTTGCTGTTGGGTTTGGCTTTGCCATTCTTTTTTTGTCTACCTTGACAATTGAAAATGGGTTACTCATGGTTCCTGACTCTTTTTTACTTACAACATAGATTCCAGCATGGTCAGGAATAAGCTCTATGCAATCTTTTCTGTCCATTTCCTGAGGTATGGCAAAGTACAGGTACTTTATCTTGTTAGATGCGTGTTTG
>CAYVWT010000110.1:0-4089 GCA_964455565.1 uncultured Clostridiaceae bacterium
ACCATCGGCATTATCGTATTCATCGCCATCGGCATTATCGTTACCCTCCGCAAAAGATAAATCTTCTATGGGTAATCCAGTTTCTCTAAGTGGATGACGTAAATCTGATTGCCCAGTAAGAACATCGTAATTAATTACACCACCATCGGCATTTTCGTAATTCTCGCTCATTTTATTTCTTTTTAATTCCGTATTTATAAATTAAGTACCCACTAACTATTAGTAATGTTGTCAATACTATTGTCGTTAGTGGTTTTTTTTTTACTCCCTCAACACCTTTTTTTGTTGCATCCTTAATTGCTGTGTTTGCCTTTACAATCGCCTGTGATAAATAAGCTAACGAGTCAAACCCTTTAGTGTAACCACCAGTACTATCGGCTTTTATGTTGCCTTGTGCATCATAAAGATTTTTCCCAGCGCCAGCATTTATATTATAAACAGCATTGTAAGCGCTTTTTTGGTCAGGCACATCATTAATGTCTTTTCCAAAAAACTTACCAACACGCTTTAAACTATCAATGCCCGTTTTCATAAAGCTAATAAGCACTTTAGCGGCTACATCAGGCGTTGAAACCAAGTCAGGGTTACCAACCAAATCAACACCTAATCTTTTACCATAAGCATCATAATTAGCACGACCAGTTAGCTGATTAAAACCACGCCCTCGAAACTTATATCCATCTGTTTCGCCATTACCAATAATTCCGTTGTAAACATAGTTGAAAAACGCTACCTTATCTTTTTTCAAAGCGTCAAGTTGCGCATCCGTTAAACTTCTTGTTTTACTAAAAATAGTTTTAATCCTTGCGTTGTTGGTACTTGCATAGCTAACTTCACTTGCCGCTGGATTAAACCCACTTTCCTTCAAAGCAATAGCAAGAATAGCCGTTTGCATAAACGGATTAGTTATACCAGCTTTGGTCATTTCTGACTTTAGCACATTGGCGTTATTTGTTTGCGTTGCGTTTAGCATTTACACTTCAATTAGATATGTATTAGGTATTGCCATTACTTTGTATTTTACGTTACCAGAACCTAAATAATTAATCCAATAACCCTTAGATGTTGGCAAAGCATTAATTATAGTGCCTAAACGTTGACCTTTTACTGTTTTTAAAGTTGGGACACCGCCAGCGTTGTAAATAGTCATACCGCCAACATTAGCGAAAAGACTTCTTGCGCTGCCACCTTTTATGTTTGAAGCTAAAACATCGGTTGCATTAACCTTTGTTTTTGAAACAAACTTAGGCGGCAATGGCTGTGGCGTTACTTTTGGTGTTACTTGAGTGTAAACTGGTTGTGTAGATTTTACAACAACTGGTTTTTTATCATCAACGACCTTCGTTTCTTCAACCTTCGTTTCTTCCGTTACCTGCGTAGTATTTGGCAAGGCATCTTCTTGGTCTTTTTTACGTTTCCAAAGTATGTACCCAACAATGCCACCAATAACCAACAGGCTACCAATTACAATTAATGTCTTTTTGTTTTTTGCGTCCATTGTTGTTGTTTTAAAAAATTAATTATTTTTTGCCACCAAGAACTACTGCTGCAGTTGGAGCTCCAGCTTTAGCTTTCATTTTTGCTTGTTCCATTGCACCAACTACCCCACCAACTACGGCAAGACCCATTAATACATATTTGTTCTCAACGTTAGCAAATTTCTTTACTCCGAAATACATTGCTACACCGCCAATGATTGCACCCATAGGGTTACTTGTTATTTTTGTTAATTGCTCTTTCATTTTTTGTTTGTTTTGTGCCTTTCGGCTGGTTTATTATTGATTGATTTTTTTAAAGAGCCACCCATTTTGAGTGGCTCTATTTTTTGTTACTTAAATTGCTGAACCGCCTACTGCAACCCAATGACCTTCGGATGCAATTGTTAGGATAATAGAACCGTAAGCTGAGTCAATTTTCCAACCTATTGCGCTTGAGTTGATTTTATCTCCCGAAAGAGCAGCGGGATTTACTAAGATGTTGTTAGCCACGGCAGTACCATTTTGGTCTTGTATAACAATAGTTACGCTATAATTTCCGTTAAAAGCAGAAATTGGAGGTAATTCTATCGTAGGTACTGCTAATGTTGAATTACAAAGAATACGAACTTCGCTGTTAGTTAAAGAGCTTACCGCTGGAGAGTATGCGTAAACGTAATCGATTCCTGCTACTAAAGGTACAACTGAATCTACCCCGAATAATGTTCTGTTAATTGTTGCCATTTTTTTTAATTTTTAATTTTTAATTGATTTATTTATTTATTTATTTGTTTTGTGCCTTTCGGCTGGTTTATTTTTTATTTGTTTTGGTTAATAATTTGGTAAACTGTTAAAGTAAGTTGCTAATGCTGGATGCCATTTACTTTCACTTAGAAAAGGGATTGCTATATCATACTTTGTTTTATCACTAAAGACGGCATAATTAACATTATTCAATAATGTTTCGTCTTTCATTGCCTCAAAAAGACCCTCTTTAAACATTACTTTGTAAATAGTATCAACCCATTTTAACGTGTTTTTTGTTCTTATCCTACTTAATACTTCAAAAAGGTCTTTTGTATCAGTGCCAGCACCTTTAATGGCGGTATTTAGCCTTTGTACATAATTTGCAATATACCCTCCTATTTTTGGGTCTTTAATAGGTCCGACAACTATTTTACCACCCTCTTTTACCACAATCCTATCCGTTCTTAATTTTATATCTTGAACATCTTTTATCCCTTGTTCCGTTGCTTGATTAAGGTCAACTTGGCTTGGTAAAGTATTAATATATTCCAATATTACAGTTGCTTCTTTTTCGTTTTTCTTGCGTTTCCAAATTACATAACCAATGGTGATAGCACCAATGCCTACAAAAATTGCAATGTTTCTTTGTCTTGATGTTAATTTCATTTTCTTAGCCCCCTCCCAGTTTTTAATGCCCTACCTTGTGGCGTTGCCAATAATGCGTTACTTGGGTTTCTAATTAGGTTCACAGCCACCCCAACAACTGTTAAGGCTACAATGCCCACAACTACATAAACGGTTATCTTACCCACCTTTAATAGCTTACTAACGCCATCGCCAATACCACCAGCAACGTCAACTACATTATCCCAAACACTTTGGTCGATTTCAATATCGTATTTACTTTTTAAATGGGTTCTTATGGTACGGCTATTTGCATCACGGCTACCACGCTTTTGCCAAGTATTGATAAAAATTTGTGTGCCTAATGTTCTTCCGTATTGCGCCATAACAAAATCAACCCATTTAATCCAATCGGTGTCTTTACTTTTTAAGTTAGGCATTGTTTGGTACGCCTTTAATTTAGTTACATCTATTTTTTTCATTATGCTACTTTAATAATTGATAAATCCATAAAACACTCAGGCAAACCAGGTGTGATGGCAATCCCCTTAACAACATTTATTGTTTTATTTAATACATTTACAAAAACACTATCGCCAATAGTTAAATCGACTATTAATGTGGCACAATCTATATTTATATCACTATTAGACCTTTCTAAAAGTGATGGTTGCTTATTACTTGCTACTACATCCGTATTACCACCACCATATAATCTAACAACACCTATTGCAAATGTACCTATTTGCGAACCTACATCTTGCCATCCTAAACCAACAGAATCAACTATTGAGTTTACATCAGCTGCTAAAAGCCTTGTTATAAGTTTTGCACTTATAGAGTATTTTCCAGATGCAGGAACAGTCCATATACCTGACACTAAATCAAAACCTGTAACGCCACTCTCGACTTTAGAATCATAGGCTTGCGCAACCGTTCCACTAACAACGGAATAAGTTGGCGCTAAGTTAATTGGAAAATATATTATTGCACTGTTGTCAAGTTTCTTTTTTGCGTATAGATATTGAGTAGCGCTACCACCACTTGCATCAATAGTAACTTCATCGAGACCGTTTGTAATAGTTATATTTGCCCCAGCCTTAATGGTTTTAAAGTTAAGAATAGTGCCTACTAAATTTTTAAAAACCTGACCTAAACCAATTCCTACGTTTGCACCATTCGTAACACCACCACCACCAGCAGTTCCGCTATATTGGGCAACAAAATTAGCGTTGCTTGCAAT
>CAYVWT010000111.1:0-4080 GCA_964455565.1 uncultured Clostridiaceae bacterium
TTTCATAATATTACCTCCTAACAGGATGTTCTACTAATTAAATGTTATGCGAATACTTATATAATTATACTATTTGGTTGAAATTTATGCCTTAGCTCGTGGGTGAGAATTTTTATATACTTCTTTAATTCTGTTTTTCACAACGCTTGCATAGACCTGCGTTGATGAAATATCAGAATGACCGAGCATTTCTTGGATTGATTTTAAATCTGCACCATTTTCAAGTAGATGTGCCGCAAATGAATGACGCAAGGTGTGGGGGGTTATATCCTTTTTAATTTTCGCCTGTGCCTTATAGGATTTGATTATTTTCCAAAATCCTTGACGAGTTAAACGGTTTCCATTTACGTTCACAAATAGGGATTTTTCATCAGGAACATTTACCATAACTGCCCTTACATTAATAAGATATTTTTTTAGTGCATTTATAGCCTCTGCATAAAGTGGTACAATTCGTTCCTTTATATTATTACGACAAATTATGTATCCTACATCAATGTTTAAATCTTCAACATTTAATGAAATTAGCTCTGTAACCCTTATCCCTGTCGCATACAAAAGCTCAAGCATAGCTTTATCTCGAATTCCTTTTAAATCTGCGCATGAAGGTTGGTCAAGTAAAAGGTTGATTTCTTGGCTTGTTAGCACCTGTGGAAGCTTTTTCTCTGCTTTAAAAGAATGAACCTCGGTGGTTGGATCTATGTGACAAATATTTTGCATACACAAATACTTATAAAACGACCTTGTAGAAGCTAAGCTACGTGAAATCGTCGCAGTTGCCCTGCCCTCTTTTTGAAGATATAGCATATAATTTAAAACAATTGTTGGTGAAACATTTATACAATTATTTATTTTGTTATTTACTAAATATGTAATATATTGAGTAATATCCCTTTTATAGGATTGCAAAGTATTATCTGACAAATGCTTTTCATTTTTAAGATAATCAATAAAAAGTTTCACGTTTGTTTCCATTTAGATGCTCCTTTTTTGGGCTGATTATGTAAACACTACAAACTAATTCTAATCGAAAAAAGCAGTTTTGTACATAGTTTTCTGTTATTTTGTTTTTAAAAATGCATAAAAATTATTGTAAAATTAGGTGAATTTATACATTGAATTTTTCGTTTTACTACATATTGTATAGGTTATACATACATACTACTAATTAGCTTTACAAAAACAGGAACTACAAATGCGTCAATTGTTGTTGAAAGAATTAAGACTGCAAAAATTATGAGCGTGGAATATGTAAACAAGATTAATTCGCCCCTACCATCTAATTTAATCATACTATTTTTGTGTGATTTTCTTTTCTTAATTGCATAGTTTAACGATATGATTGACATAAGCATTATTGCAGGAATTGAAATAATGCTTTGCGGCAACATTGAAACTGCAACAAGGGCGAAACCCTTAAAACCAAAAAACGATGACATAAAGCCAACCGTAAAGCCTATAACAAACCCTCGTGCCACTATATACAAATAAATTAACGGCACAAATACTATTGATGTTGCACAAAGGCAAAGTAATACAATAGTCCTAATGTTGTTAATTGCTGATATTTTAAAAATTTCAAATGACATTAAGTCATTATTTGATGCAGACTTATAAAAGTTATTAATTATGCCCATAAGCTCGTTAGATTTTTCTTTGGGCAACGCCCCTACAAATAGTGCGCCTGACACAATGCCTGTTATTAGGGCGAGCAACAAGAAAAAGTATTGAACGGAATGCTCCATAATATGTTCCTTGATTATTTTTCTTACAGTATATATCAAATTTAATCCCCTCCGTGTATTAATAACTATGCATAAAGGGTAAAAAAAATGCCTGCTTTTTAGCAGACATTTTAAATATATAAATTTATTTAGTAAGTTCGTTTGCCCTTTTAGTGCATTCCCTCATTGCATTTATAATTGCCGAACGAAAGCCATCTTTTTCAAGAGAGGCTACTGCACGAATTGTAGTGCCATTTGGTGAGCATACCTTATCTTTCAAATCGCCTGGGTGTGCACCTATTTCAAGTACCATTTTTGCACTTCCTGCTACTGCTTGCGCCGCTAAACGATATGCAGTATCACGAGGGATGCCATCAAGGACAGCAGCATCTGCCATTGCCTCTATCATCATATACACATAAGCAGGGCTACTTGCGCTAACTGCAACAACAGCGTTCATATAGCTTTCTTGCATAACTTCAATTAAACCAACACTTTTGAAAATTTCGCAAGCAGTTGCTAAATCATCATCAGTTGCAGGCTGTGCTGTGCTAATAACCGTCATACCCTCGTTAATAAGTGCAGGAGTATTTGGCATAACCCTAATAACACGAACAGGAGTATTGAAAAACCCTTTGATATAATCTATATTTATTCCTGCTGCTATTGAAACATATAAAGGCTTTGTATATTCTGATAAATTAGAAAGCACCGCACCATAAACTTGTGGTTTAACAGCAAGTATTACAACGTCTGCCTCATTTGCTATTTCGGCTGCACTATTTCTAACCTGTGCACCAATTTTTGTAAATTCATCTGCTTTTTTTATATCAATATCGGTAACTAATATGTCGCTCGCCTTTAAAACGCCAGAGGATATTAGCCCCCCTGCGATTGCGCTACCCATATTACCAGCACCTATAAAGCCTATTTTTTTGCCATTTAACATTGTGGCACCACCCTATACATTTATTTCTACTTGCAAGCCTATTTCATTTCTATTATCATTAATTATTGGCATAACACAATCACGCAAAAAGTCTGTCACTTGCTCGCTTGACCTACCAATAAAGTTTTCAGGCTTTAATATTTTGTTTATCTCTTCCTCGGTCATACCAAAGGTAGAATCCCCTAAAATTCTTGAAATCAAATCATTAGGCAAGCCTTCCTCCTTTACAACCTTTGCAGCTGCAATTGAGTGAACACGAATCCTCTCGTGCAATTCCTGCCTGTCGCCACCACGTTTAACTGCATCCATCATAATGTTTTCTGTTGCCATAAATGGAAGCTCGGACATTATTCTTTGGTGTATAACCTTTGGATAAACAACAAGTCCGTCTGCTACATTCATATAAATGTTAAGAATTGCATCAACAGCTAAAAATGCCTCTGGCACGCTTATACGTTTGTTTGCAGAATCGTCAAGGGTACGCTCGAACCATTGGGTTGACGCTGTAATTGCAGGGTTTAAGGCATCAACAATAACGTACCTTGCAAGTGATGAAATTCTTTCACTACGCATTGGGTTGCGTTTATATGCCATAGCCGATGAACCTATTTGGCCCTTTTCAAATGGCTCTTCAACCTCTTTTAAGTGTTGCAACAGGCGAATGTCATTACTAAATTTATATGCACTTTGCGCAATACCACTTAGCACGTTTAACATTTGACTATCTAATTTTCTCGAATATGTTTGACCAGAAACTGCAAAAACTTCATTATAGCCCATCTTTTGGGCAATTAACTGCTCGGATTTTTTAACCTTTTCGTGGTCGCCACTAAAAAGCTCTAAAAAGCTTGCTTGTGTTCCAGTTGTTCCCTTAGAGCCAAGCAATTTCGCTTTGCTAAGCTGAAAATCTATATCTTCTAAATCCATAAGTAATTCTTGAAGCCATAACGTTGCACGCTTTCCAACAGTTGTAAGCTGAGCCGCTTGAAAATGTGTAAAGCCAAGTGTTGGAAGGTTTTTATATTCATCTGCAAATTTCGCAACATAAGCAATTACATTTATAAGCTTTTTGCGAATTAATTTAAGAGCATCGTGCATTATTATAATATCAGTATTATCACCAACATAGCAGGATGTTGCACCGAGGTGGATTATTCCCTTTGCATTTGGACATTGCTCACCATAGGCGAAAACGTGCGCCATAACATCGTGGCGAACTTCTTTTTCTCTCTCTATTGCAACGTCATAATTTATATCATTTGCATTTGCTTTTAATTCATCTATTTGTGCCTGTGTTATTGGTATTCCAAGCTCTTTTTCTGCCTCTGCAAGCGCTATCCACAGCTTACGCCATGTGCGAAACTTTGTGTCAGGTGAAAAAATTTCTTTCATTTCCTTGCTTGCATA
>CAYVWT010000112.1:0-4050 GCA_964455565.1 uncultured Clostridiaceae bacterium
ATTTGCATTTTTATTTATTTTTCCATATTTTTCATAAAACCTTGAAACCCTTGCTACATATGGGGTTAAGCACACTCAGCCACAGATTTTACACCCCCACCCCCCAAATACTGCGAAAATCCACGCCTTTGGGGTCATCGGTAACGTTATGTAAACTTGTAGCTATCTCATTCCCCCTATCCACAAAACTATATCTATTCAGGGTACAAAAAGAGCCCATTAACCGTCAAGGCTCTTGGGCTTAATGTAATACTATATATTTTTCTACTCTATTATTATAACAAAGGTATCAGCTAAAGTCGTCCCAGAAAAATCCCAACCATATTTTAATATCCATTCAATAAAATGCTTAAATGCTCCACCGCTTTATCCTTACGACGATAAACATCAGACCTACCACAAAACAATATATCACTTAAGTTTTCAACTGCATCAATTTTCTTTCCTGTCACCAAATAAAACTCGCTAAGAATTATTTGATTTTAATAGGTTTAGGATTTAACCTTATTCGCCACTTTAAAACCATATTTTTCTGCAATCTCACTTCCGCGCTTGTTAATAAGTTCCGACCTCTGCTCAGGAGTGTAATTTTTTAATTCTTCCCACATTTTAGCCCTTATTTCGTGTACTTCCTGCAAAGATTTTGGCTCAGTTCTCATCATAATCAATCACCTCCATTGGCGAATAAATGCTTATCTCTCTATAGCCTTCAAGAATATTTATAGCTTTTGTTGTTTCAATTGTTTTAGCCTTCACAATGTGTTTAAAATTAAGGCTTATAATATAATTCATATTGTTTACAGTTGCAACCGCTATATGAATGCCATCCGTATGATATTTTTCAGGTATTATGCCATTCTTTCCATAAATATCTGCCAATCTTTCCGCTTCAGGGCTTACCTCCAATATGCTAACGTTGTATTGCTTTATTAGTTCTAACATATTGCTCCTTTTAGGTTCAAAGGCTTTTTCAAGTTCCTCCACAACATAATATGAAGTGTATGCCTCATACTTACCATTTGCAATTTCCTCAAACAGCATTATGGTTGCTTCTTTCTTATCAGGAGCATCATCAGCAAATACAAAGTTAAAAATTGTTGTTTCGAGATATATCTTTGGGATGCGCATACTCAACACCTACTCTCTACCTATATTTTAACACATTAATTTAAAAATTAAAAGGGTTTTGGAAAATTTTAATAGCTATACGTTTTATATATTTTTCAACTCTATTATTATAACACATATATCAACTAAAGTCGTCGCACAAAAATCGCGCTGTTAATAACCGTATAATAAAACTGTATCTTTTGTCCCTTTCGTTATATATTTTTGTTTTTAAATGCTGGCGATTTTTTACTAATGCAATAGCACCAGTTGAGTTCATAAGCGTTTACAGGCTCAAATCCACATTGTAGCATTGCACCTTTGAATTGGTTGTTGGTTGTGTAAATGCCAGTGTCAGATTCTAAAATATGCTTGATACCATAGCTTGTTCTACCGTGAAGCGGTGTTTTGCGTGGGATTAGGTTTGCCAGTATCCACCCACAGACTGTATCCTGTTCTTTTTTCGTCAGGTTTGAAAAGTGGTAGTCGTCATTCAGGGTAATTGCTTTGCCGTTAATAATCATTTTGTTAGCCTCCTTTTATTGTTTGTAGCCACTTGTAACCACTCTGTTATGGTTAGTGGTTACTATTTCTGAATTGTGTTAGTTATAAGAAACCCATATATATCAATGCTTTAAAGATAATCATTTAATAATAGTAACCAGTGTAACCAGTGTAACCACATATTACACATCTCGTATATGGAGAAATATTTACATAATTACTTATTATTTTCTATATATAACGATGTGTGTGTTGCCCAAAAAGTGCATTTTGTGGTTACAGTGGCTACCAATGACTTATGCAGAATTTTTCCCGACCAATGGTTGTACATCAAAAGCTATATTAAAATCGTCATCACATGGCTGTTGTTGTGCAACAACCTCAATATTTGCGACAATGACCCTTGTATTTACGCCACTGATTTTTCTTTGTGTCTGGGTACGCTTTGTGCCGTCACTGTCCGTGAAAGTTTCTATAAAGCCACGTTCACGAAAACCTTTGGTAGACTTTGTGTATGAGTATCCACCTGCTTCAAGTGCTGCATTCAGTTCCTGCGGCAGAATATATACTTTGTTGAAGTCAATAACTCCATAAGATGGCGTTGCATCTGGTCTAAACCGATTACGGTTGGCTGCTACCCACTGTGTGGTAAACTCCCACGCACGTCGTATGGAATCTTCCGGTTGCAGTGCTTTATTATTTTGCAAAGTAGCCATTCCTAAGTTAATTGCTTCTTGCCACGCCTTTTCCTGGGATAAGCCAAATACTGAAATACTTGAATAGTAGTCCCCAAGACATGTTGCTGTAATGTTATCAAGATGTTGCCCAGCATCTCCCATGCCCAAAACGTCGAAATTGCTTTTAAGCTCTAATTTTAAAGCACTAAAATCGTCCATTAGCTTACTACTTTCTGACAGGACTCCATTGATAATATACTTAATGTAATCTGCACCGGCATGGCCATAATTTCTCTCACAAATTTGATGCACCTCACGAGCAAAATCTTCATCATTTATCGGACGACCATACACCTCTATAACTCGGCTTGCTATACCATCAATACTGTTTTCACGAGAAAGTGGAATTTCGCCCGTACTAACGATAATATTTCGCCAGCTTGGTGCACTTTGCAATCCGCCTGATTTTGATCCACGAAGCTTGCCGATTCCGTTGCCAAGAGAATATACAATAGTTTCAACCGACAACCTTCGTTCGTTTAAGACCTGCAACTCGTCAAGTCCAAAGGGTAAGTGCCTCATTGTTCCACAGGTACGTTCCAACCCTACCGCCGTAGCATTGAAGGTCCCAAGTAACTTTAGTGGGTTGCCCCATACAGATAATGCAAGCTTTAGGCTGGCAGTTTTACCACCTCTTGAATCGTGCCATGCATGGAGCATAAATACACGGTGTCTTAAATGTTCAAGCAACGGTGATGCAAATGATGCCGCAAGAGATATTCTTGCAATTGAGTTTTGTCGGACTACTGTTGCTGTTTGAAGCCACATGTCATAATTTCCCTCAACCCGCAAATTATCTATTACATCAACACTATCCCCATTGTCTGATTCGAAAATTATGTTACTATCAAACTTAAAAGGGTAAAACTCTTTACCAATCCAGCCGATTCTGTCTATGGAACGGATAAAGCTGATACTTTTAGTATTAGATGCTTCATATGCAGATAGGTATTCAACCAAACTCTCCGCTGTGCTTGAATTAACTGGCAATCCACTATCAGCAAATTTTATTATGCTTGCCTTGTTAAATGCCTCCGAACGTGGTATTACAAGATACTTCCATCTCCCATTACGGTAAAAAGCAAGCTCAACTTTTTCAAGTCCGTTGTCTACATTTTCCATTCTGCGTGTAATTACCACAGGTGCCGGTGCAACAGTTGTATTTACTGGGCAATCTTTAATATATGTTATTTGCTCAATACCCTCTTCCATAGACACATTGAAACCTTGCGGTGTTACTGCACCATTTAAGTCAATACCATCAAGATTAACTTCACCCTGAAACACCTCAAACGGCAACGGTTCTTTTAATTCGGCAATATGCTTGACCGCTTTTTCAAAATCGCGAAGGCCGATACCCAATTTTTTTAATCGTAGCTTAAACCGAGAATAGTCTACAGGTTGACGCTCTTTAGCGTAAGCCATTAAGGTTAATGTTTTGTCTGACAGTGCTTCTTCTGCAGAAATATCCGTTCCCATTAGATTTTGCAGTCGCTCCGACATAGAAAATACTGCAAATGATATGGGTGCTTTTACATTACAACCATTATCTGGGCAGTCAAAACCAAGACATCCTTTGATGTATCCGCAAGTGTGTGGTTTCCTCTGTTTAAGTGCTCTTTGCAATTTGTTTGTGGTTTCCTCGTAGGTGTAATTTGGATACGGTTCACTTAATGTATGTACAACATCCTGACCGTCTGAT
>CAYVWT010000113.1:0-4045 GCA_964455565.1 uncultured Clostridiaceae bacterium
ACTTAAACGGACTTTGGGAAGCAATCGAAAAGGAGAATAAGTAGATGAATTTACCATTTGAAATAGATTTAAAAGGCAAGACAGCAGTAGTAACCGGTGGCGGTGGAGTTATATGTGGCGTTTTTGCACAGGCATTGGCAAAGTGTGGCGCAAATGTTGCTATACTTGATTTGAGATTGGAAAATGCACAAAAGGTAGCAGATGAAATTAATAGTAATGGTGGCAAGGCTATTGGTGTTGCCGCAAATGTATTAGAGGTTGACAGCTTAAAACAAGCACACAAGGTTGTAACAGAAGCTTTTGGTGGCTGTGATATACTAATTAACGGTGCTGGTGGAAACCACCCAAAAGGCACAACAACAAAGGAATATTTATATAGCGAGGATATTGGCAATGATGAGCTTGTAACATTTTTTGATTTAGACCCACAAGGGGTTGAGTTTGTTTTTAACTTAAACTTTATTGGAACACTACTTCCAACACAGATTTTTTCAAAAGATATGGTTGGCAAGGGCGGTTGCACGATAATAAATATTTCTTCAATGAACGCATTTACACCACTAACTAAAATACCTGCATATAGCGGCGCTAAGGCTGCGGTTAGTAATTTTACGCAGTGGCTTGCGGTACATATGAGCAAGGTTGGTATTAGGGTTAATGCAATTGCACCAGGCTTTTTTGTGACTGACCAAAACAGGGCATTGCTTTTTGATGCAGAAGGAAACGCAACACCACGAACAGATAAAATTCTTTCAGCAACACCAATGAACAGATTTGGTGAGGTTGAAGAGCTTGTAGGAACACTTTTATTTCTTGTAGATAGCAAAGCATCAACCTTTGTAAATGGTGTAGTAATACCAGTTGATGGTGGTTTTTCAGCATATTCAGGAGTATAGGAGGATAAATAAATGAGTAAAGTACGGTTTGGTATAATAGGCTTTGGAAATATGGGAAGTTCCCACGTTAAAAGCTTGTTTGAGGGCAAGGTTCCTAATGCAGTAGTTACAGCGATATGTGATTGTGACGCTAAAAAATTAGAATCAGCAAAAGAAAAATATGGAGATAAAATTAAATTATTTGACAACCATATAGATATGTATAAATCTGGTGAAATTGATGCTGTTTTGGTTGTGACACCGCATTATGACCACCCTTCACTTGCTATTTCAGCATTTGAGCACAACCTTAATGTGCTATGTGAAAAACCAGCAGGTGTATACACAAAGCAGGTTCGAGAAATGAACGAAGCGGCTGAAAAAACAGATAAAGTGTTTGGGATTATGTATAACCAAAGAACAAACCCAGTATATCAAAAGGTTAGACAGATTATTAAAGCTGGTGAGCTTGGCGAAATACGTCGCCTAAATTGGATTATAACAACTTGGTATAGGCCACAAAGCTACTATGATTCTGGAACGTGGCGTGCAACTTGGGAGGGTGAGGGTGGTGGAGTTCTTTTAAACCAAGATCCCCATCAGCTTGATTTATGGCAATGGGTAATGGGCGATGTTATGCCTGTTCGAGTTAGGTCATTTTGTGCGTATGGTAAAATGCATAATATTGAAGTTGAAGATGATGTAACAGCCTATGCAGAATATGAAAATGGCGCAACTGCTTTATTTATAACATCAACCTATGAAACACCAGGCACGAATAGATTAGAAATAACAGGCGATATGGGAAAAATTATTGCAGAGGATAACAAAGTAACATTCTGGCGAAACGAAGTTTCCGAGCGTAAGTTTAATGAAGAATACAAAGGTGGCTTTGGCAACCCAGAATGTTGGAAATGTGAAATACCAGTAAAAGGAACACATGCCGACCATGTTGGCATAATGGAGAACTTTACAAACGCAATATTAAAAGGCACTCCGCTTTTAGCCCCAGGTATTGAGGGTATAAGAGGGCTTGAAATATCAAATGCAATTCATTTATCCTCGTGGCTTGATAATTGGGTTACACTTCCTATAGATGAAGACTTATTTTATGCGAAATTGCAGGAAAAAATAAAGAATTCAACCGTGAAGAAATCTGAAGTTTCTGTAACGCTTGACGTAAGCGGAACTCACTAATTAAGGAGGATATATTTATGGAAACATCAAAAATTGCAGCACAACTATATACAGTTCGTGATTTTACTAAAACAGCAAAAGATTTTCAAGAAACACTAAAAAAATTAAAAATTATCGGCTATAATGCAGTTCAAGTTTCTGCAATAGGACCAATAGAATATAAGGAAGTAAAGCAAATTGCAGATAGCTTTGATATGAAAATTTGCGTTACTCATTCACCTTTTAACAGATTAACAGGCGATTTGAAAAACCTAATAGATGAGCATAAACATTGGGATTGTGATTATATTGGGTTGGGTTGCATGCCTGGTGAGTTTCGTGGCAAATATGAGGAATTCACGAATATCATAAACCCAATAGCTAAAGAAATAGCACGAAGTGGGTTAAAACTTGTATACCATAATCATAAATTTGAATTTGAGAAATTTAATAATAAAAACTTTTTTGAAATCATAGCTGAAAATACAAGCGGAGAAGAGGTTGGATTCTTGGTAGACACATATTGGGTGCAGGCAGGTGGGGCATCACCATCAGCATTTATAAGCAAATATGCAGATAGAATAGATATTGTTCACCTTAAAGATATGCAGGTAATTAATGACAATATTACTATGGCAGAGGTTGGCGAGGGTAATATGGACTGGCAGCCAGTTATAAAAGCTTGTAATGATATAGATGTTAAATGGTATGCAGTAGAGCAGGATACTTGTTACCGAGATCCTTTTAAAAGCCTTGAAATAAGCCTTGATAACATTAAAAAGTGGTGAGTAATATGAATGTAGCAATAATAGGGCTTGGAGTTATATCCACAATTCATATTAATGCAATAAATTCATACGGTGCAAATCTTGTTGCTGTGTGCGATATAAATGAAGAAAAAATGCAAAAATATACTTGTGCAAAATATTGTGATTATCACGAGCTTTTAAAAAGAGATGATATAGATATAGTCCATATTTGCACTCCTCATTATCTGCACCCTCAAATGGTAATTGATTGTGCAAATGCAGGTAAACATGTGCTGGTTGAAAAGCCAGCATCAACACAAACTGAGCAGTTAATAAGAATGATAGAAAACAAAAATGGAAAAAAAGTTTCTGTGTGTTTTCAAAATAGATATAACATTGGTACAATAATGGCAAAAGATTTTATAGATAACAAAACTTATGGAGATATTTTAGGTGTGTATGCACTTGTGCCTTGGTACCGTAATAATGAATATTATACAAATAGTGATTGGCGTGGTAAACTTTCAACAGAGGGTGGCTGTTTACTTGTAAATCAAGCAATTCATACAATTGACTTAATGCAATATTTAGTTGGAGAAGTTGAAAGTGTAAAGGCGCATATTGATAATTACACGCATGAAGGCGTTATTGAGGGTGAAGACACCGCAACCGCCGCTTTTTATTATAAAAGTGGCATAGTTGGTATGTTTTTCGCCACAAATTGTTATAATAGTGGTTCAACTTCTCGAATTGAGATAAAATGCGAGAAGGCAACATTAAAGCTAACCGAAAAGGGTTTGTTTGTTGATGATGAGCTTGCAGCCGAAAATGTTATAGCTAAAACAACAAAAACCTACTATGGTAATGCCCATTTAACACTAATACATGAGTTATATGACGAAATTTTAGGCAAGGGTGGCAGTAGTATTCCACTTGAAGATGCACTTCCTGCGTGTAGAATAATTGAGGCAATATATGGATCTTCTAATAAAAACAAGAAGATTTCGATAGCATGTGGTGCTGAAAGCTCCTTGGATTTTAGAGTAATATGAGATACCGAACGTGAGAAAATTAACTTTTCTTTTGTACTTCAATCAGCATTAAAACAAACATTGCATATTGACGATAGACAATGATTTGAAAATTAAACCTTTATTTATGCTGTCTTTTGTAAAGTTAAAGTGTAACAAATATAAGTGTTACACTTTAACTTTACAAAAGACAATATGGTATTATAAAAACTTA
>CAYVWT010000114.1:0-4032 GCA_964455565.1 uncultured Clostridiaceae bacterium
ATTATCATTAACAGCAGACGCAAGCAATTATACTAAAAACATGAAACTTGCAGCGACGGAAACTGCCAACTCAAAAAAAGAATTGGCATTGTGGGCGGCAGAAAATAAAAAGAGTGAAACATCACTTGCTTATATGAGTAAATCATTGTTGATGAACAAAGACCAACAAGCTATTTTAGGTAAGCAAATAGATATAACAAAAAATAAACTACAAGAGCAAATTACAAAGTTTGGCGAAACATCAAGCCAAGCTACTACATATAAAAACAAATTGCTTGATTTAGAAACAGCACAATCTAAGCTAAATAATAGCATTAAAAATGCACCTAAGCAGATGTTGAACACCATCGGTAGTAATATGATGGGCGCAGGTAAAAGTATGACTATGGGAATGACAGCACCTATATTAGGTGGTGCTATTGCAGTCGGTGCAGGGTTTATGGGTGCAGTTAATAACGCCGATAGAATACAACAAAAGTCAGATGTAACAGGCTTATCCGCAGAACGATTACAAGCGTTAGAATATGCAGGGAAAAAGCTTGATGTTGAGATGGAAACAATAACAGGCTCGCAATCAAAGTTAATCAAGGCTATGTATGCAGGCAGAGATGCAACGAGTGAACAAGGTAAGGCGTTTGCATCGTTGCACATCAACGTAAAAGATAGCAACGGACAATTACGAAATAGCAATGATGTAATGATGGAAACTTTTGATGCATTAGGTAAAGTTGGAAACGAAACAAATAGAGATGCGTTAGCATTAAAAATATTTGGTAAATCTGCTATGGAATTAAATCCACTCATTAAAGCAGGGAGTGTTGAGCTTAAAAATCTAACTAACGAGGCTATGACAAATGGGGCAGTATTATCTAACGCTAAAATAAATGCACTTGATAAATTTGGGGATAGTTTAGAAGCTATGAAATACTCTTTAATGGGTACAGCAGGGGAAATGGCTACTCAATTATTACCAACATTCCAAGCTATGTTAGATGAATTTAAAAAAGGGATACCTTATATTAAATCAACTGTTGATTATTTTGTTAATATGAACCCTGCAATTAGAAATATGGGATTAGGCACAATAGCATTTTTAGCAGTAGCGGGGCCGCTTGTTATGACATTAGGGGCATTAGTTAAAGTTAGTGCATTAGTCTATGGTGGATTAGTCACATTACCTGCAATTTTAGGCACAGTTACATCAGCGTTTGCATTGTGTGCAGGGGGTGCAGCAACATTTGGCGAGGCTGCTTTATTAGTAATGGGGCCTGCTGGGTGGATTGCATTAGGCATAGGAGTTTTGGCAACTGCTGTAATCGGTATGAATATGTATAGTGCGGCACAATCGGCAGCGACTAAGAAATCTATTGAATTGTCAAATGCAACGGTTGGCGAAATATCAAACGCAACTGTATTGATGAATTCTTATAACGAGCTTAAAAATAAGACTAATTTAACCGCACAAGAAAAAGAAAGATTATTTACGGTTACAGACCAACTAAGAGGATTAACTCCACAAATGGCATCTGCATTAGATGGTGAACAATCATCTGTAAATAACTTAACTACTGCTTATGGTAATTTGGTTAAGCAAAAAGGTAAATTAGTAGAATCAAGTGCAATAGATGCTAAAAGCAAATACGGCTCTACTTATAATAAACTTTACTATTTGAATAAAGAAATTGAGGATTTAAGAAATCCAACTGCAACTACAAGAGCAAACTATGCAATGATGGGATATGGTAGCCTTAATAGTGTGCTATCAGAAAAATTGAAAGAAGCACAAGGCTTAGAGGAAACTTTAAAAGGCTTCGACCAATCGCTATCTAATTGGACAGAATACCAAAAAGGCAATTTTATTGTTAGCCCAACAACCAAAAAAGGCGATAGTGGTGGATATGTGCCATATACTTATAACCCTACTGACTTAGGAAACTTAGGGGCAAGCGGTGGCGGTAGCCCTAAAACTGCAATAGACCAATTAGGCAACTCGTTGGATAGCTATAAATCAAAATTAGATAGTGTAATCGAAAGCACATTAAAATTTGTAGGAACATTTGATAAGTTTGATAGTAAATCTCAATCCCTCGGCTCAATGATGAGGAATATGCAAAATAACCTCAAAACAATGGCAGAGTATAAAACGAATATGGAAAAGTTAAAAGAACGAGGATATAATTCAGAGCTTATTGATGATTTATATAAGCAGGGCGTGGGGGCAAGTGGTATCGTTAAAAAGTTAGCTAATGCAAGCTGGGCTGACGAGGCAACCATTAACGCAACGGATATTAGCCAAAGGCAGTTAGCTAATCAATTAGGGTATATGCGATTAGGTGGTAATAATGGAGTAAAACAAACAGTAGTAAACATCAACGGTAAAACATTTAATGATAATGATTTGTTAAACAAAATATTTGAATTACTTAACAGTCGAGGGATAGTATTAGACGGATAGGAGTGTAAAAATGTTACGTGTAATAATAAGTGATGGAACAATTGATACAGATATGACAAACAAGGTAAAATCTCAATCATTAAAAATTGATATGGATAGCAGTCATTTTAAAACGTGCAATTTAACCCTTGAAAATTTGGCTATTGATGATGGTGTGCCAGAAGAGGGTAAAATATTGCGTGTAGAACACGTTGCAAGTCCAAATGTTTTATTGTATGAGGGGGTAATAAACACTAAGCAGATTAAACAATTATCCCCTGCAAGCAATAAATTAACAGTTGCACTAACTTCTAATGGATTTAGGCACATACCTTATAGGCGAACTGTAAGCGAGATTATGGCTATCCCAACAGGTGATGATTTTATTTACGCAGGTGACATAATGGCATACTTTGTAAATAACTGCCTTAACACAGAGGGGATAACATTTGATACTGATATTATGAATGGTAAACCATACGAAGAAGACCAAGAGTTTATATGTATGTCAGTAGGGGATATATTCGACAAATTAGCCGCGGATAGTATGGGTAGTTGGTATATTGATATAAATAAAGAGTTACATTTTGTCGAGGAATACGCAACCGTGGACGGCAATCCAACGTATGACATTGATACTGATAATGGCATTACAGCAGATGTCAGAAATTTAGACTTGAAAACTGACTTAAACAACTATGCAAATAAAGTATTTTTCAAAGGTGATTTAGAAGATGCGAATTTGGAAGAAGTATCCGTTAG
The DNA here is from genome assembly GCA_964455565.1 of uncultured Clostridiaceae bacterium. Taxonomy (GTDB): domain Bacteria; phylum Bacillota; class Clostridia; order Monoglobales; family Firm-18; genus CAYVWT01. The sequence goes on from CAYVWT010000114.1 coordinate 3,197, forward strand.
CGAGCAAGATATTGACGAAATTAACCATATGGCAGGATTAGACGGCGGTAGTGGTGTTTATGGTATATCTGTATCAAATGCTAAAATTAAAACAGTAGCCGAGGCAGAGGAATATTGCCAAAAGATACTTGATAAGAGAAAAGTTAAACCTAAGTCGATAACATTCGACACTTTCGATTGGTTGCAATATGCAGTAGGCGAAAAGCACAATGTTCATATCCCTATAATTGGCGTACACAACAAAGAGTTAAAACCCAAAAATTATGTAGTAGAGAGTATATCATTGACCGATATGGGTAACGGCGTACTCACTAAAAAGGTTGATATGCGACAATTATTTTCTGATGTTTCAAGTGGTGTAACGTGGCAGAAATCGGCACAAGGTGCAAGGTTTTTTCAAGCGTTAGCAAATGGAGTTAAGCAGGCGCAAGCAAACACTAAGGATATGATTAAAAGCCACTCATACGTTGAAAATTTGCGTGGTGGTAAATTATCTACACAAAACTTTGACGGCACAGGTGACTACATAGAATTAGAGCGAGAATTTCAAACTTTTTGGGATAGTGCTTCGCCATCAGCGCCAAAAATGGCACTGGGTTTTGTTAAAAATAAAGATGGCGATACAATACCGGGCATTGTGTTTGGTGCAGGTGACGGACAAGGCACTAACAGAGGATATATAGAGAAAAAAGCTGACGGACTATATATTTATTACATCAATAGTTCAAGTGGAGTTGCTTATATAAAATTAGGCAGTGATGGCAAATTATACTTGAATGGTACTGTTATAAATGCTATACCTCTTGATGAAAATGACGAGATAGCCTCCGACTTGC
>CAYVWT010000115.1:0-3994 GCA_964455565.1 uncultured Clostridiaceae bacterium
TAATAATTCATACAAATATAACTATAGAAAATACACATACAAAAAATATAGATATATTGATGAAGATTATAAATAGAATTTATAAAAGTGAGGGATTGTTATGATAGATTTCCATTCACATATTATTCCAAAAGTTGATGATGGTAGTAGTAGTACAAATCAAAGCATACGAATGCTCAAAATGCTAAAGGCAAACAATGTTGAAACTGTTATAGCTACGCCACATTTTTATTTAAAAGATAATACCATAGAAGAATTTCTTGTAAGAATTGATTATGCTTATAATAAGCTAATAAAAAAGATAGACGCAGAAGATAATCTGCCTCGTATTTTAAGAGGTGCAGAGGTTCTACTAACATCAGAAATAGCGAATATTCAAGACCTTGAAAAGCTATGTATTGAAGGAACTCGATATATTTTAATAGAAATGCCATATACGTATTGGTCGGATTGGGTATATCAAGCAATAGATAAAATTATCGTAGAGAGAAATTTAATCCCCATTATTGCACATGTTGAAAGATACACACCAATTATTGATGACCCAAATAAAATGCTACGTCTTTTATCATTTGGTGTTATTGCCCAAATAAATGCACCTTCCATAGTAGAGCATAAGCTTAGGAAACTTTCGCTAAAACTTATTGAGAATAATATGGTACATGTTATAGGCTCGGACACTCATAACGATATGGAAAGAGCACCAAATATTTTAAAGGCATATGAAATAATCTCCAAGAAATTTGGGGATGAAACAGCCGATTACTTTGATAATAATGCCAAAAATATACTTCAAAATAAAGAGTTAGATGTTCCAAGCCCAGATGAAATAAAAAAATTTCTTGGAATATTTTTATAACATAGGAAATTACGCAAGTAATTGACGTCTGTTTCAAAAAAGTTCACCTTAATCCCCCAAGATTGGGGGTAGGAGGTTGACGTTTTCAAAGGAAAGTTTATTATAACAATAATTAAGGGAATGACAAATGTCATTCCCTTTTGATTTTAATTATATCTACTCACCTATTATCTTAGCCCTACGCAATATTTTAATTACAGGGCCTCTAAACAAATCTTTTTCGTATTTATTCATTCCTAAAATCCACATTAGTGGTGCATAGATTACTGAAAACATAATAGCTTTTAGTAATAAATCAATATATCCTGAGCTTTTCCATAAATAATTCATACCCATACCAATAAAAACAGCAATAACAACAGGAATTGTCATTACAAGTATCTCTTTCCAAAACTTGGGGATGTTGATATGTATTTTTTTATAATAATAAATATTCATTAAGATAACTGGACCTAAAGTCAAAGCTACTGATGTGCCAATAGCACAGCCAATACCACCATATAGCTTGCCCAAGGGAATGCTTAGGGCTATATTTAAGCCTGCTATTGAAGTGAGAACAAATGTTCTGAACTTTTGCTTATTTTGAGCTTGCAAAATACTTATGCCCAGATTTTGTATCAATGGTACAGTAACAGGTATCATTAAAATAGCTGCAATATAAAAAGCAGATTTATAATCCTTGCCTGCCCATATATTTATAAATTCCTGCCCGATAAGTAAAAAACCACTCATAACAAAAGCCATAATTATATATTGAACTCTGCCAATTTTTATAAACAAATCAGAAATTTCATCTTCTGTTGCATTATTAGTTACCATAGCAGTTATCCTTGGTAGGAAAACACCCACAATAGCGGTTGAAAATGATAAATAATACGTGTTTAACTGTGCAGCAACAGAGTATATAGCTACCATAACCGTTCCAGAAACAGCGCCTAGAATAAATTGGTCTGCACTCCAATTTATTTTATCAACAATCATAATTAAAAATGTGAAAAATGAATAAGTGCTTATCTCTTTTAATAAGTTAAAATTAAACTTATTAAAATATAATTTAATCTTCAGTTTAGCAAAGCAATATACCATATTAATAAGTAGTGTAGCTATGTTTAATATAGTAGCAACAACAATCATTCCAATTGCTCTATATCCCATCATAAGCATAGGGACCATTATGCAAGGATAAATTACAACTCTAATTATTGAAATAGATCTTGAAAAAACATAGTTTTCATAAGCAGTTACTATAAACCCAAATATCCCCAAAGGAAATGTTATTGCTAAATTAAATATTAAAAGAATCATCATAAATCTTGCTTTTTCAACTTCTGCTACGGTCATAGTGTTCGAAAACATATTTCCAACGTTTAAATATAATACAACGCCAACAATAACTACTAATAATGCTATTAGAGAATATACTATCATAAACATACCGTTTAGATTATATTCCTCGTCTTTTTGATTTAATGCACGGAATTTTGCAGTGTATCTTATAATTGCGTTGCCAAAACCAAAGTCTAATATGGTAAGATACCCTACTATTGAAGCGATTAAGGAATACAGCCCATATTCTGATTGCCCCATCATACGAAGCATAAAAGGGGTATATACCACACCCATAATATTGCTTAGGAGTATAAGCACATACGATAGGAATGCTCCTGCTTTTAGTTGATTTATTTTCACAATTATTTCTCCTGCATCAAATTTTGAATTTCCTTGCTTGCATCAAGAGATTTAGACTTGTAAGCTGGCATAAATTCCTGCAAATGCCTCCGTATGCTGTCCTCGTTATTATAGAGCCATTTAAAAGCATTTATCAAATCATCTTCATTAGCAAGGGTTTGAACAGGAATAACATAATTTTCATAAGTCCCAAATATATCCTTTGCAATCCCTTTTGCTTTTATTGAATATCCAACAACAAGGGTTGGCACGCAGGTTGAGTATGCTGCAACGGTAGCATGCGTGCGAGCAGCAATAAGCATACGAAGTCGTGATATATAACCTTTTAATTTCATACAATTGTGGTCGCCTAAAAGAATAACACGTCCAGTATGCTTGAATTTTTCAAAGAGCTTTGTAAGTGGTGTTAAATCGTTGTTGTTATCCCAAACAACGTGAGGAACAAGGGCAATTTGCAAATCCGTATTATCAATAATATATTGTAATAGGGCATCATAGTTTTTCATCGTCGAACCCTTAAATTTTTCATATTCCGCAATTAATGGGCTAACATTTATACCAATAGTTTTGCCCTCTACAAACCCTTCTGGAAGTGGAAGCTCAACCTTGTCAAGCTGAAATGCAGGGTCAGGATACAGCTTTGTATTTTTGTTTATTCCTGCTTTTATTAGCTCGTTATATGTAAGCGATTCCCTCGCATTGATAAGTGAGTAACGCTTCAAATCCTCTACTATTTCAGGGTTTTCAAGCAAATTAGGCTCAACCGAGCAACCCCAAAGCACTGTTTTTGTGCCACGCTTTCTTGCAGTACGGTTAAGAAAAATAAGCCTTTCTATGAAGCTATCATAGCAATAATTATCTCCACCAATAGATAACGCAATTGCATTATTACCAAAGTTTTTGATAATATTTTTGTATGTAAATTCAAAATATACCTCTTTGTTTTTAGTTATTAAATACTTCAAGAGAAGCCATAAATGAGTTGGTGAAAATCTTTTTAATTCTGCATTGTGTGGCTGAATTTCGCAGATGTTGTTTAATCCATACTTATAATCCTCAGTCTCTTCCATAGAAAAAAGAGAGACATCTTGTTTGTCAAGCTTTAAAACCTTGCAGGTTGACCTTACCAAAGCCTCGCAACCGTGATTTTTACTGCCACCATGTGCATAAAATAAGAAGTTATTCATAACTGCCTCCATATCTTTGGATTTTATATATACCTTTTTGGGCATTATTGCTTATCTTAGCTTTAAATATATCATTTTCTTTGGTAGTTGTAAAGTAATTTTAATATATTTAGACAACTTATCTAATAATGCAACAAAATATTATATGCAAGTTTTTAAAAATATTTGACTGCAATTTAATTTTATGATACTATTATATATAATAAAATATTTTATTAAGAGGTGTATTCCTTGTTAAAGCAGTTATCTATTGAAGATG
>CAYVWT010000116.1:0-3960 GCA_964455565.1 uncultured Clostridiaceae bacterium
AAATGTATCAAATTTTAGTGTTTTTGGCTTAGCCTTGCGCTGGTCAAGCACCTTTTGGCAATATGCCTCAGCCTCAGCTTTTATTGTAATACTTGGATTATCAACAGTGCAGCCGTACACACCACTGCCACCATCAAGGCTTGCCATATGTGCAATTTCAGCATCATCTTGTTTAAATACAGATGTTTCTTCCCCAATATCACCTTTGAAAAATACCTTATTTGCATAATTTTGTAGGCTTGTTGATACCTCTGGATTACGGAAATCTACAATCATTTGGTAATCTGTATCTATATCATACATATCAAGACCGTTATAGCTGTAATATTCCTCATCAAAATACAAAACTTTAAGCTGATTTATATACCAGTTTGCATTACTATCCTGTGCCAATTTATCAAATATATCACCAATGGACATACAGATAAATTCTTGTGTGTCATAATAATGCTTACCATCAATAACACCTATTTCTAAGAATTGAACACCCTCTGCTACTAAATACGTAGTAATTAGGTGCTGAATTATTTGCTTTGCAGTTATATATTCTGATCCAACTGGAACTTCAAAGGTTTCTGTAACTGTTCTACGACATGGTATAAATCTATATCCGTTAGAGGAAATTTGCACTTCTAACTTATCACTATTAGGTGACATTTGCTTAATACTTGGTTTGCTATCTATGTGTCCCTCAAATAACATAATAGGTGTGCCATCATTTTTGATTAAATCCACTCTAAGGATTTCACCTTCTTCTGGCACACCGTCTGTTATTTTCATGTTATATAATGTAACGGAACAGGTCTTGTAATGGCTTGAATCCATATCAATCTTTAAACTTTTTGGTTTGCAATACTGCGTTTTATCAACTCCACCAAGTGATATTTTAACCATTTACAAGCACCCCTTTACGGCTAAGTGCCTCAACAATTCTATCCACCAAAGAATCTATATCATTTTCATCCCTAATTTCATTACCGTGTATATCAACTTTTACTGTTTGATTGACAGTTTGGCGAGTAATTACAGGGTCGTTAGATAATTGCATTGAAGCAACATTACCTGCATTCCACCTTTGGTCTGCCCAGAGAGAATTAAGCTGCGCAATCTGCTCTGGTGTTGACTTAGCAAGAGCTTTAGCCTCGTTGTACCCTGAAACACCTTTTTTAATTAGCTCCTGCAAAAATGCAGAATCAAGACCGTTATTTTGAAGGGTAGAAATATTCCCCTGCCAGCTTATCATTACATCTCGATTAATACTCATATTCTTAATTAACCTTGAAAGGCTTATGGTTTTACGTTCAAATCTATCAAACAGCCCAACAAATTGTTGTGTTGTATCAGTTGCCTGTTTTAGCTTTTCCATATATGATGAAACCGCATCACGCACATTTTTTATTGCATCTGCCACTTTATTTGTTTTATCAGCAAAACTATTACCAATATCAACTGGTGCAATATTACTGCCTGCAAAAGCTGGCTTATATGTATTTTCGGGGATATATGTGCTGTTTCCAAACTTATCATTATATTGTTTTCGCATATTATATGAGTCCTCTATTTCCTTGTTTGCCTCGTCCACAATACGCTGATTTTCCCTAACAATGGGGTTGTAGTCTTTACTATCAAAATAGAAGACAGGTTTTCCATTTGGAGCATAACTCATCTCCCTGCTTTTGCTATTCTCACCGTCAATTTTCTTTTGTGCATCAAGGAGTCTGCTTGCTGCCGCCTCTGCCTTTTTCTCTGAGGCTTTGACTAATATCAACTGCTTGTATGCACTAATTGCATCATAAACAACTGAAACCTGCTTTGAAAGTGCTCCTGTTTCATTGTTAATTTCAAGGGCTAAATTAGGTATAACTTGGTTAAGCTGACTTACTATCTGTTGCATACGCTGTTTTTCTGCAACGGATTTTCTTGTGTTATTTGATAGTGCCTCAAGCTCTGGTATTAAGCGTTCAACAAGGTACACCTGCCCAAGCTGTGCATTAGCAAGGTCATCAACCTGTTTTCGATTTTGCTCCGCCTGCTGTGCTTGCTTTGTATATTCTGCACTTAAAGCGTTCTGTGCCTGTTTGTTTTGCCATATTGCCGCAGTAAGAGCAATTATTACTCCAATCCCGAGTGCAATCCAACCTCCGAGACCCATAACAGCAAGTGCCGCCTGACCGAATGTATATACTCCAGCCTGCCACATTTGAAAAGCTATTATTGCAGTTTGAACAAAGCCGACTACAGCAGTAATTGCCACTTGAACTGTTGCCAATACCCCAGGTAATGCACCGAGCCCTATTACCATATACCCAAGTGATGTTAATGCAGGGCCGATTATTGCGGTAAAGATAGCAATGCCTATTATACTACCTTTTGTTGCGTCTGGTAGTGCTACAAAGCTATCAATTAGTGCTTTTAGCTTATCCGCACCTGCCTTTATCATTGGCATTGATGCTTTTACTGCTTCAACAAATGAAATACCGAGTGGCTCTATTGCGTTTTGAATCTGATGTTTTAATTTTTCAAACTGTGTTCCTGCGGTTGCAACATCCGCCGCCGCAAGTGAGAGGCTGTCACTGTTATCGTTTAGAGCCTTAAACAACTCTCCCAGCTCAAAACGGTTCTCCCTAATTGCCCTCATCATATCATTAGCTGATCTTGCACCAAAAATATCAATGGCTGTTTTCATTGCCTCAGCATCGTTTGGTGCGTTCTTTATGTTTTGTATTGCACCCGCAAAGCCACCTCCAATATCCTTTACTCCTGCCTTGGACATATTAACTGCTGCCCTACGCATTGATGTTAGAACCAATTCAGCATTAACACCTTCTTTTTCAAACTTACCGATAAGAGCCGCCGCCTCACCAAAGTTAATGCCCATAGACCTAAGTGGAGCACCGAAAACAACAAGTTGTTCCATCAACTGCTGGGAACTTACGCCTGTAAGCTGGGTTACCTTATATAGCTTATCTAAGGTTTTGGTCTGCTCGGTAACAGGGATACTCCAGTCACCGAATACACGGGTGGATGTTCTGATTATTTCGTTTAAATCACCGCCAGTTAATTTTGCAAAGCGTAACTCTGACTTTGCGAGGTCTTGAAGGGCTGTGCCTGTGAGGTTTGTACGCTGATAAAGTTGTGCTAAAGCAGAGCTTACAACATCTGCACCAGAACCTACTGATGCATAGACCGACTTAAAATCACTTTTTAGTTGTTCGAACTGCTGACCCTGTGCTCCAGTTTTACCACGAATAGTATTATATGATTGCTGGTACATCTCACCAGTTTTATATATTCCAGTCCCAGCTGCTACAATCGGTGCAGTAACAGCCGCCGTAGCACCAATGCCAACATTTTTAATCTTACCGCCAATCTCGGCAGTCTGCTGTTTGAATATCTGCTTAGGTGCATCCTTAATAGACTTGTTCAACTTTTCCTGTTGCAACTGTAAATCCACGAGCCTGCCACGAAGATTTTGTGCCTGTCTGCTATCCTCACCATATTTCTTGGCTTGGGTTTCAAGCTCGGCGGTAGTACGTTTAACTTGCACCTGCAAAAGCTGTTGCTGATTCTTCTGCATTTCCAGTTCTTTTTTAAGATATGTGGCACTTCCAACAGCTTTTTTGCTCTGCACCGACCATAAATCCAATTCCTTACGCAATATTTGTTGTTCTTTTGTAGCCATTTGCATAGTTTTTGTATATTGACTTGCATCAGCTTGAAGCCTAAGAAGCATTGTTCTTGCTACCGCCATAGTTTAGTCACCCCATTCCTTTAAAGCCTTATCAATTTCATCATAAAACATTTTTTCAAGTTCATTTTCTTTAGCAATCATAGCAGGTCTGAGCCACGGTTTAGCCTTTTGCCTTGAAGTTCCATATTCGCTGAATTTGCCATAAAACGACTCAGACCTATCACCCTTATCAGTACCAACAACAATAGATTTACCCTTGCTACTATCAC
>CAYVWT010000117.1:0-3960 GCA_964455565.1 uncultured Clostridiaceae bacterium
GTTCCATTAATAGTCCCCCCGTTTGGATTAACTGTTTCAACTCCTAGTGCATAATCATGAGGTGCTTTAACAGCAACAAGCTTGTTGAAATCATATTTAGTATTAGTACCACCTGCAGGCAGGGCTTTAAATACGGCTTCCGTACCCATATTATCTTGATTTAAGTCAAAGCTACATACTGGATTTCCTCCAGCACATGGGCCAGCTCCAAACCAAGTGAGAAATATTGAATCTGGACCTGGTTTGGCGGTAAGGGTTATGCGTGTACCAGCTGGGTATGTTCCAGTTACACTTGTATTTGATGCTGTTGTCTTTATAGCATTTTGTGTTCCACTAATTGAGCCACTTGAAGAAACTGAGTCTGGCGCATTATTTAGAAATGTTGTAAATCTGTACTTAGTATCACCTTGAGTAGGGGTGCTAGATGCGGCAATAGTATTTGTTAACATCGGTCTTGGATTTCTACTTGCTGTTGAATTTTCCGATTTATCAAAAACAGCATTAGCAACTTGATCCTCTGTTATAGTGAACTGATATTTCATACTTTTTCCAGATGCTCTTCCATTGTTCCAACCTGAAAATAACGAGCCACTAGCCGGCGTAGCTTGAAGAGTGACCAGAGCACCTTCATTGTATACACCTCCTCCAGTAACAATACCGTATCCAGTCCCTGAAGTCGACGTCACTAATCTGTATGTTGATCCAGCTGACTCGTTATCAGCAAGACATTCTGCAGTGAGTACTGGCCTAGTTATCGGACCAAAATATCCGTTTGATGGAGATATACCTCTTGCAGCCTGATATGACGCAAGGGCAGCCCTGGTCATCGGACCAAAAATATCACCGGCTGTTAAAGTGAGAAAACCTGATCTTGTTAAAAAATTTTGTAAATTAACTAGATCATTAGTCGTAGGATCATTGACTGCTCCAACTGTTAAATTGCCACTAAAAGTACACTCAGCCGGCGAAGCAGCGTGTGCTTGTGAAATACTTACAAAGCCGAATGTGAATACAGCAAGCAAGATGAATAAAAATCGATATATTTTCATGAATGAATAAATTACTTAATAAAACCAATAATACCTTTTTATTATACCCTCATAAGTTTTATGAAACTACGATGTTATCCACATGCCATTATTAATTGTATTAACAATCCCTTTTGTTACGCAGAATAAATCGTGATAGGATTATGTTAAATGACAAACTTAATGGAACTAGATTCAAATTCAGATATTTCGCGCAATACGACTCAAAGAAATAATAATCCCTATATTAGCGTTATTTTACCCTGCCTAAATGAAGAAAAAGGATTGCCTATTTGCATAGAATCAATAAATCGCATTGCACAAAGAGAAAATCTAGACATAGAAATTGTAGTGGTAGACAACGGTTCAACAGATTCATCAATACAAATAGTTCAAGGTTTATCCACAAAATTTTCCAACATTATACTGGAGAAAGAACCTGTGAAAGGTTATGGATCAGCATATTTACATGGTCTTGCTAAAGCTCATGGGAAATACATCTTTATGGCCGATGCTGATGCAACATACGATTTTGAAGAAATCCCCGGATTTATTAAAAAGCTAGAAGAAGGGAATGATATGGTCGTTGGCAACAGATTCAGTGGCATGATGGAATCAAATTCAATGACCTTTTTACACAAATGGGTTGGTAATCCTATTCTTTCGTCATTAGTTAGATTGTTCTTTAAAATTAAAATTCACGATATCCACTGTGGAGCAAGAGCTATCTCAAAAGAAGCATATTTAAAACTCACCCTGTATACACTTGGTATGGAATTTGCATCAGAAATGATTATCAAAGCATCAAAAGCTAAGTTAAAGATTGTGGAAGTTCCTATTAAATACAGAATGAGGATTGGTGAATCAAAACTAGAGACTTTTTCCGATGGATGGAGACACCTGCGATTTATATTGCTCTATTCCCCTATTGTAATCTTTTTAATCCCAGGTCTATTGCTTTTTTTAGCCGGATTAATATCGATGTTAATACTATACATAGGAAGTTTTTCACTATTTGGAATAACATTATATTTTCACCCAATGTTTTTGTCTTCACTTTGTATAATATTGGGTTATGAATTAATATTTTTCACTGGATTTTCCAAAATTTATGCAGTAACACACCTTGGTGATATGGATAAAATCATTGAAAAGTTATTCAAATATTTGACTTTAGAAAAAGCAATTATACTTGGCAGTATAATTGCAGTGGCGGGAGTTGCAGTATTTGTGACAATTTTTATACAATGGGTAGGAAGTAGCTTATCCGGATTAGATCAGACAAAAAATCTAATAGTCGCGCTTACCCTTGCTATAATTGGAATACAAACAGTAATGGGATCGTTTATGTTAAGTATTTTAGGGATAAAGGAGAGGTAATTTTACTGCCCAAAAAACTAAATTATCGAATCTAAAAAAAACACAAACATGAAAATCGCAATATTTCACAATTACTTGGATAATATAGGCGGAGCAGAGATTGTAGCGCTCACTCTAGCCCGAGCTTTTAACGCCGATGTTTATACAACCAATATAGATACAAAATACATAACTAAAATGGGCTTTAAGGATGTATTACCAAGAATAAAATCTCTAGGTACAGTACCTAAAAAAGCACCGTTCAAACATCAATTTGCTTTTTGGAAATTTAGAAAACTAAACCTAGGTAATCAATATGATTTTTATATCATTGCTGGAGACTGGGCTCTCTCCGGCGCTGTAGATAATAAGCCTAATATGTGGTATGCGCATGGTCCAACAAATGAACTGTGGGGATGGAAAGAATATATTAAAAAAACAATGCTCAAGCCGTGGCAAAGACCAGTGTTTGATATATGGGTTTTTATTAACAGAATACTCTCAAGAAAATATATCAAACAAGTTGGGGTGTTGGTATGTAATTCAAAGAATTCACAAAGCAGAATTAAAAGATATTATCAAAAGGATGCAACCATAATCAACCCTCCAATTGATACATCCAAATATTACAACAATGATGATGGTGGATATTGGCTTTCCGTAAACAGACTAATTCCCGCTAAAAGAATAGAGCTACAAATAAACGCGTTCAAGAATAGCTCAAGAAAATTGATAGTGGTTGGAAGTTACGAAAAGGGTGCTGATCAATTTGAAGGATACAAAGGTACGATTGAAAGTTTAATAAAATCTTCTGAGGCAAATATTGAAATTATCCACTGGGTAACAGACGAAGAGCTCAAGAAACTATATTCTGAATGCAAAGGCTTTATTACGACATCAATGGATGAAGATTTTGGAATGACTGTGGTTGAAGCAATGGCCTGCGGCAAGCCGGTAATTGCACCAAATGAAGGAGGTTATAGAGAAAGTGTTCTAAACAATGAAAACGGGATATTAATAGACAGTATTGATAGCGACAAATTACGTGGTGCCATAGATAGTATTGAAAATAATCTAGCTGTAAATAAAGATGGGTATGTAAAAACAAATCAAGATAGGTCTAAAAAGTTTGATGTAGAGAGCTTTATCAATCAAATTAAGTCAAAAATCAATCAAAATTAATCATTATAATAATAATTTTCAAGCCATGAATGAAAAAATAAATATATTTTTTGCTTGTGATTCAAATTATGTAATGCCATTGTCTGTTTCTTTGACATCGGTTTTGGAAAATAATCTTAAAGAAGATTTAGAAATATACATACTTCATTCTCTCCTTTCAGAAAAACAGAAGCAAATTTTAATAGATTTAGCAAAATCATATAATCAAAATATTTATTTAATCAAAGTTAGTGAACATTATTTTGAAAATGCCCCGATATTTACATGGGCAAAAGCAGGATACTATAGACTATTGATTAATGAGTATTTGCCAAAAGGTCTAAAGAAGATTATATATTTCGATTGTGACACCATAATTAATAAGCCACTTAATGAATTAAACAACTTAACT
>CAYVWT010000118.1:0-627 GCA_964455565.1 uncultured Clostridiaceae bacterium
ATTAAAAAAGAGTTTGTAAAAGATTTTAATAATATTTTACTTCCAAATGTACAAACCTCTTTCGACCAACACGAAGCAATTATAAAACGAGATATGCGAAAGTTTGAACAGGTGGGGATATGACAGATACAGAAAAGCTACTTGAAATAACAGATAAACTCAATAAACTTTTGAAATTCTGCGAACAAAAGCGAGATAATGCAAAGGCGTTGTATGAGCAAAAAGGCGAGGAATTGAAAACCGAAAAAGACCCTAACAAGATAAGAGTTTTAGAAAATTTACAATGCAAATACTGGGGCGAGTATGAAACGTATCATACAACCATAATTCATTTGGTTGAAAAATTGATAGGGGTGAGTAAGTGAAAATAATAATACTCGGTGAGCCGAAAGCAAAACAACGCCCAAGAATGGGTAAAGGGTATGTATATACTCCACAACAAACAGTAATGTATGAAAATTACGTCAAGGCTTGTTTTTATGAGCAAAGCAATACAAAGTTACAAGGTAAGTTAAAAGTGTCTATAATTGCATTTTTTGGCATACCACAGAGCAAGAGTAAAAAGCAACAAGTATTACTTAATAATTCACCTTGAGCTAACATTTCAAAAACTTCAAAAATCACCAA
>CAYVWT010000118.1:637-3934 GCA_964455565.1 uncultured Clostridiaceae bacterium
TTGTCAATAGACCCTGGCAATGAACAAACAGCATACACTTTAATCGATGATGATTTAAAAATATTAGAGTTTGGTAAAATTTGCAATGAAGATTTTATTGAATTATGTTATCACTATAAACGTAAAGATTATGATGTTGCAATAGAAATGATTGCAAGTTACGGAATGGCAGTAGGTAAAGAGGTGTTTGAAACTTGTGTAATGATTGGCAGGATATATGAGATATTTAACGATACAGGCATGAAACCAACATTGATATATCGAAAAGAGGTTAAGCTCAACCTTTGTAATTCGGTCAGAGCCAAAGACGGAAACATTATACAAGCATTAAAAGACCGTTTTGGAGATAGAGGAACAAAGAAAGCACAAGGGTGGTTCTACGGTGTGAAAGCTGATGTATGGCAAGCGTACGCAGTAGGCATTACATATCACGATACACATAGAAAGTTGAGGGAAATATGAACATAACAACGCAAATTGAAATACCAAACGGCAAATATTGTAATGGTTGCAGATACATCAAATATAGCAATCGTTACATAGGGCGAATATGTTTGATACATAATGCAAGTTTAGTGCAAGACGGTGCTAATTTTATAAAATTGAGTGAGTGTGGAGGGTTTTAAAATGATAACCAAAGAATATGGCAAACACATTTTAATTTGTGATATTTGCGAGGAAAAGGCAGAGGAAACATTTGATAGTTTTGACGAAGTGGTTGATTATAGATTTGATAATTGGTCGAGGGTTGCTAAAAATGGAGTATCGGTTGATGTTTGCCCTGATTGCGAGGTATGAAATGGACGTTAATAAATATCTGCGAGTTTGACAAATACGCCGTCAAGTCATATTGTGCCATACATAATGCATCAAGTGAGTTAAATTTAGGTGATATTACAAAAGTTGATGAAAATAGTATAGATGATTTTGATATGATTGTAGGTGGTAGCCCGTGTCAAGATTTTTCAGTTGCAGGAAATCAAGAGGGTGCTAAATGGATATGTCAAGATTGCAACCACAAATATAACCCCTTAACAGTGCATTATAGCAAAAGGTATAAATGCCCTAAGTGTGATTGCGAGAATATAGACAAAACACGTTCGTCTTTATTAGTCGAATGGCTAAGAGTAATAAATGGCAAAAAGCCTAAATTTGCAATATACGAAAATGTCAAAAATATTGTTGGTGCTGAATTTTTAAATTCCACTTTTAAATTATTCACAGAGGAACTAAATGAGTACGGTTATAACGTGTATTGGAAAGTGCTAAACGCTAAAAATTATGGCATACCACAAAACAGGGAACGAGTATTTGCAATTATAATTCGCAAGGATATTTATAAGGGTTATACATTCCCTCAACCATTTTACAAGAAAATGAGTATAAAAGATATTAAGCTTGATGTGGTTGATGAAAAGTATTATTTGAGTGACAAGGCATTTGAATATATTTCAAGTGAGGAAAGAATTAAAAAGAAATTCACTCAAATTGATGGAGATATTGCAATTTGTTTAACTGCTGTTGGTAATGCTAATTGGACAGGTGATTTTCTTAGTGTAGAACAAGTTGGTAACATAGTTGATAGTGGTAATTGGGATAATCCACAACGTGGCCGCATTTATTCCGCTGATGGTTGTAGTCCTGCATTAAATACTTGTGGTGGTGGAGGAAATAAAGTAAAAATAGTTGATGAACAAATCCTTATAAGGTGGAGAAATACAGAAAAATTATTAGGTAAAGAACCAATTTGTGTAGAATTTAGAACTGATGAATTGCGAATGTTTGATGATAATTTAATGGGGACACTTAGAACTATTGCAGATTGTGGCAATAAAGGAATAATAGAAATAAATCAACGTATTCGCAATCTAACTCCCCAAGAATGTTTCCGCTTAATGGGATTTGATGATGCCGACTATCACCAGGCACAAGCAGTTAATTCTGATAGCCAACTCTATAAACAATGCGGCAATAGCATAGTTGTAAATGTACTGTATTACATATTTAAAAAGTTGCAGGAACGATATGCAGAACACTTCGAGGATTTGCGTGTATCATCATTTTTTAGTGGACTGGGAGCGTTTGAGGTTGCCCTCGACAGATTGCAAAATGGCTGGGAAGAACCTATTGAGGCAAAAGAAATTCAAGAACAAATTAGTTTATTTTAGGAGGGTAATATGACAAACTTTGAACGAATTAAAAATATGAGTGTTGAGGAAATGGCAGCACAGATTATAGAAACAGGCTTAGGTTGCGAATATTGCAAATATGATGATTATACTTGCAGTAACGATTGTGAATTTGGGGTTAAAAAGTGGTTAGAAAGTGAGGCGGAAGATGAATAGATTAACAGAAATTAAAGATGGTTGGGTACATTTAATTGATGATGCAGGAGCTATGGATATTACGGAGCTTAGAGAATATTGTAATAAAGAATGCTTAGAAAAATGTGGGGGAATAACAGATATAAAACCTAAAAATGATGATGACGAACCATACTGTGAGAATTGTAATTGTGTTGTTAATTGGTTTTATCAATCGTTTGTTGGGTTAGCAGAATATGAAGAAAAGCAGGAACAGGGGCTATTAGTTGAACTACCTTGCAAGGTTGGGGATAAATTATTTTTTTTAGATAGAGAAGATAACATATTATCTTTGACAGCTGAAAAAATTGCTATTATAGATAGTGATGGAGATGTGAACCTTTTCGAATGGTTTGGAAAAACAGTATTCACCACACGAGAACAAGCAGAAAAAGCATTGGAGGGTATGAAATGATAACAATTGCTAAATGTAATCTTAAAAAAACAGCTATTAAGCAGGGCAAGGGTGAGTGTGGAACGGTTGACGGAAAATGCAACGGATATTGGTATGAGGGTGAAGAACTTTACAAACAATGCAAGGCGTGCAAAATATATGTCTATTATGTCAGTAGTCCTGCTACATTTATAACCCAAAAAGAAAAGACTATGACACGCAACGAGATATGCGAAAAATGTAAATTAAAGTTCGGTGCAAATAACTGTGATGGTTGCGAAAATAATTATAAAATAAGACCAACTGAACAATTAGGCGACTTGGCAAATGCAATTATAATTCAAGCAGTAGAGGATTATAAAAAGTGTTTAGATAATATCCCAATATCTGATACATATAAAAAGTCACCTGAGGAAATCGAAAGAATGATAACAAACGAAAAAAGGCAGATAGCGAAATTCTTTAAATCTGAACATTTTAAAACATTAACAGACATTGACGGAGCAGGACTACTTAAAAAGTTAAAAGATGAACATTTGC
>CAYVWT010000119.1:0-3852 GCA_964455565.1 uncultured Clostridiaceae bacterium
GAGGGCTTTAACCCTCACGCAGTAATGACTTTTGCGCTTCCAATGGGAGTTGGGGTGACAAGTGAGTGCGAAATTATGGACGTAACCTTTACAAAGAATATCCCAACTAATGAGGTAATTGACGGCATAAATAAAAATATGCAGGCAGGCTCGATACGGGTAATTAGCGCAGAATATACCGACGAGCCTATGCCTGAAATAGAAAAAGCAGAGTATGTAATTGATATATTAAATGATGGTGAATTAAACATTAATGATGTTAAAAATGCACTTCTGCAAACTGAAATTATGGTAGAGAAAAAGAGTAAAAAACAAGTAAAACAAATAAATATTATAGAGCATATATTCGAGAGTGAGATATTATCATATAATGAAAATTCATTAAAGATTATGTTAGTAATATCTGCTGGGAACACGTTTAACGTAAAACCCGCTGTCGTAATAAATGGTCTTGCAAGTATAGCAAATAGCTTTAACCCAATTGGGATAAAGGCACATAGAACAAAATTTTTATTTAGGAGGTAGTTAAAATGCATATGGCAGATGCTTTAATATCACCTGTTGTAGGTGGTACAATGTGGGTTGCAAGCTTAGGTGTTGCAGCGTACTCAATAAAAAAAATTAAAGATGAATTAGACGAAAAGAAAATTCCACTAATGGGAGTTATGGGGGCTTTTATTTTTGCCACCCAAATGATAAATTTTTCTATTCCAGGGACAGGCTCGAGTGGTCACCTTGGGGGAGGATTACTGCTTGCTATCCTTTTAGGACCGTATGCAGGTTTTATAACTATGTTTTCAATTCTTACCATTCAAGCGCTGTTTTTTGCAGACGGTGGACTATTAGCATTAGGGTGCAATGTGTTTAATCTTGGCTTTTTCACCTGTTTTATTGCATATCCACTAATTTATAAACGAATTATGATTAAAGGATATTCGCCAAAAAGGATTTTTGTTGCATCAATTCTTTGTGGCATTTTAGGGCTTCAGCTTGGCGCATTTGGAGTAGTCCTTGAAACACTATTTTCAGGGAAAACAGAGTTGCCATTTAACACATTTGTACTGCTTATGCAACCAATTCACCTTGCCATTGGAATAGTCGAGGGGCTTGTAACAGCAGCTATCGTTTCATTTGTTTGGAAATCACGCCCAGAAATAATTGAAAATGATAATTTGAGTAGTATTTCTACAAGAAAAGTTGTTGTGTTTCTTATTGTTGCCACAATATTTGTAGGTGGTATGTTATCATGGTTTGCATCACAAAATCCAGATGGTTTAGAATGGTCTATGTTTAAAACCTCTGGCGTGGAAGAACTGGAAACATCAGATGCTGTTCATAATAAACTTTCTGATATTCAAAGCAAAACAGCAATTTTGCCTGATTATAATTTTAAGACCACACAAAATATTGAGGAAGAATACCCAAATGTTAGTGCAGGTAAAAGCTTATCTGGACTTATAGGAAGCGTTATGACACTTGGCTTTGCAATAATTATTGGGCTTGTAATTAGTATTATTAAAAAGAAAAAAGTAGCTTAGGATTGGACTTATTATGTCGAATTTTATTAACACAGTAAACAGCATAGGGCTTTTAGACGATATGGCTCGCCAAAAATCATATATTCACAAATTACACCCATTAACTAAGCTAACTGTAACACTTGCTTATTTAATTTTTGTTGTGTCATTTGATAGATATGAAATTATTGGGTTATTGCCACTTTTGCTTTACCCTATTATAGTGCTTACCCTTGCAGATATTCCTGCAAAATTCATATTAAAAAGGCTACTTTTTATTGAGCCTTTTATTATTGGTATAGGAATATTAAACCCATTGCTTGACCACCACATAATAAATATATCAGGCTTTGCCATTTCTGGTGGTTGGGTTACGTTTATTTCTATATTTTTAAAAAGTGGGTTTACAGTAACAGCTGCAATTTTGCTAATTGCGACAACTGGAATGGATAGCCTCGCCTATGCGCTTAGGATTCTAAAAATTCCTCGCTCGTTCGTGTTGCAATTGCTTCTTACATATCGTTATATTTCTGTGCTTATGGAGGAATTAGGGCAAATATTAACTGCGTATTCACTGCGTGCTCCAAATCAAAAGGGTGTTAACCATAAAGTGTGGGGGTCATTGGTTGGTCAGCTTATTTTGCGTACATTTGAGAGGGCATATCGAGTGTACCAAGCAATGTGCTTGCGTGGCTTTACAGGTGAATATCATAATGGAGAGAGTACAAATTTTAAAACAAATGATTTGATATATTTTTCAATTTGGTTTTTATTTTTTGTTATAACAAGGCTTTATAATATTCCAATGGTAATCGGTTCTTTTATAATGGGGGTGGGAGTATGAGTCATCATAAGCTTGAAGCGAATAATTTGCATTTTACTTATCCAGATGGGCATAAGGCTATAAATGGTTTGAATTTTGAAATTCATCATGGGGAATCCGTTGGTATTATAGGTGCAAATGGTGCAGGTAAATCCACACTATTATTACTACTTATGGGTGTTCTGCTTCCAAGTGATGGTGAAATTATAGTTGGCGATATTCCACTTACAAAAAAAACACTATCTATGATTAGGCAAAGAATGGGAATGGTTTTTCAAAACCCTGATGACCAACTTTTTATGTCAACAGTTTATGACGATGTTGCATTTGCCCCACGCAATTATGGGCTTGATGAAAAAGAAGTTGAAAAACAAGTAGTTGATGCGTTAGATATGGTTGGCATACAGCATTTAAAGGATAGAGCACCTTTTAAATTATCTGGTGGCGAAAAGCGTGCCGCCGCAATTGCAACGGTACTTTCTACTCAGCCAGATATTTTAATAATGGACGAACCCACTGCCTCGCTTGACCCACAGTCAAGAAGAAAGGTTATGAGGATACTTGAAAGCTTTGACCATACCAAAATAATAACGAGCCATGATTTGGATATGGTATATGAACTATGCAAGCGAACTATTGTAATTAAAAATGGTGAAATAGTTGCAGATGGTGCTACATCTGAAATTCTTTTAAATGAGCAATTAATGAATAAATGTGGTCTTGAACTGCCACCTGCAATTCAAAGTTGCCCAGTTTGTGGAGTGGTGAAAAGGTGAACCATATATGATTATGGGAAAACCAACAAATAATATATTAATACCAGTGGTTAATCCAAATATTACATTTCTAATGCTAATTCTGCATTTTCTATTGCGTACCTTAATGATAAGTTATATATTTGTATCACATAATAAAAAAGTTATTACAAATATATACTTAAATTTGAAGGGAATGAATACTTTGAAAAAACTTATTACTTTTGCTTTATTGATGTCTATGATGTTTAGCTCATTGGTACCCGTGTTTTCAAGCGTAACAGGACCAGTTGTTGCACCTACGTTATATTCTGGTAATGATAGTCAGAATCAAGCAACGCTTGTTCCAACTGGATATGTGTATTACAAAATCGATAGTGGTGATACTGGAAATTATACAATTAAGTTCAACACAAATGGTCAGGTTGCATCTAATGGAGTAATTGTGGTCAATGTTACTATAGCTAATAGTGGAAGCGGATATACCTATGTTTCAAGTTGGAGTAGTAATGTAAATTTATATGCATTTATAGTAAAGGGGTCAAATGCTTATAATTTATATAAATATTCCAATAATTATAGAGGTGATACGAATTTAGTTTCACCTACTAACTCATCTGGGCACCCTGCAGATGTGAGTCACTTATCATTCATATTTAATCCTGCGTTGTATGCAACACCAACACCAACGCCAACGCCAACGCCAACACCAACACCAACACCAACACCAACACCAACACCAACACCAACACCAACA
>CAYVWT010000120.1:0-3845 GCA_964455565.1 uncultured Clostridiaceae bacterium
GCATTTGAGCGCCTATAATTTTATTATTAAATATACGCTCTGCTTCATTGCCAAAAGGCAGAATACTTAGTCCATCACTACCTGCTGCAATAGTAGCTGCCATTTCATTCATTGTATTATAATTAGTATTAGCACCAATGTATTTTTTAACCCAACTATTTAATATACCTGTGCCATTAATACAAAGTAGCATACCAATTCTATTTTGTGCACTTGTATGATTTACATGCGCAAAACTATTTACTCTTGACTGCATATCATAAGATAAGCTATCGCCTACTCCATATATAACCCCTGAAGTGCCTGCTGTAGCTGCTACTTCACCGGGCTGAACTACATTTAATGATAGCGCATTGTTGGGCTGGTCTCCTGCTTTATAAGTTATAGGTATGCCTGCTTTTAAACCTAAAGCTGTCGCAACAGTTGAACTAAGTTCACCATGATTACTAAAAACTTCTTGAACTGCAGGAAAAATAGAGGCGTCAAAACCAAAATAGTCTAATACCTCTTTTGAAATACTGCTATTTTTAAAATCCCAAAATATACCTTCCGATAAAGCAGCTATGCTTGTTGTAACTTCACCTGTTAATTGCATGGCAATAAAATCGCCAGGTAGCATTATTGTATGAATTTGGGAATATACAGCTGGTTCATTTTCTTTTACCCAGGCTAGTTTAGCTGCTGTAAAATTACCTGGTGAATTTAATAAATGCGATAAGCATTTTTCATGACCAATTGTATCAAAAGCTTTTTCACCATAAGATACGGCCCTGCTGTCGCACCAAATAATACTATCTCTTAGGACCTTTTTATTTTTATCCACTAATACCAGCCCATGCATTTGATAGGCAATGCCAATGGCTGCAATATCATTAGCATTATAGGAAGGCCTTGCTAGCTTAGCTGCCTGATGAAGTTTTACAATACCTGCTTGAACCTGCTCCCACCACATTAAAGGCGACTGTTCTGCCCAGCCATTTTGGTGAGAGATAATGGCATTTTCAGTACCTGGATAGGAAACCGTTACAATACATTGCTGTGTACTTGCTTCTACTAAAGAAACCTTAATAAAGGAAGTGCCAATATCAATACCTAGTAAATACATATAGTGTTTGCTTACTATCTAAAACTAAGAAATAGTTGCCTGTTTTTGGCATCTTAATTTATATATTAGGCATAAAAAAAGGGCCCCTAAATTGGGGCCCTTTTATATATTTAAACCTAAGGTTTACTTTCTTTGTAAAGTCAAAGTATTCGCACCGTAGTCGGAAGAACCATACTTTAAACCAATCTTCAAGCCAATATAACCAGTACAAGAGAACACATAACCATTAGTACCACTACTAGGAATATATGCACTTGTTTTTTGGCCATAATCAGCGAAGATTACATTGTTTGTTGCCAATTTAGCTGCACCAGTAGCTGGATCAACATTGATGATCAAATCGGCTAATTTATCACCGTAAGCAGGATTAGGCCATACTTCAGATAGATTGATTTGGTTAGCACCTGGACCATCTGTAACTTTTACAACATCACCAACAGACCAGTCAGCCCAGTCGTCTTGGACAACAGTGTACAAGCCAGTCATACCACCTGTAAATGGACAAACCACAAAAGCAGTCCAACGCATACATGCCTTATAACCAGATGCTGATTCTAATGCACCTAATGTATTAGAAATATCATAAGTTTTACCATCTTCTGTAACCACTTGATGATAAAAAGTATAGAACTGACCTGGAGCAAATAATGCTGCAGAAGTAGTACCATAAGCCTTAGCTATCTCAGCACCTGTAGCTGAAATTGTAGTTGTACCAGACATTGGAACTGTTTTTATTAACTTCCATGCTTTTGGATCTGCAGAAGATCCTTTGAATACATACAATTTTACTTCTTTGATTTTTACGCCATTGTCGTAAGGATCAATTTTTACTCCCACTGTTGATGCATCAATAGCAGCAAAGTTTAGATTGGCATTAGTGGTTGAGTTTAAGGTAACATACGCTCCCTTACCCAAGTTGTTAACGTCAACAAATGGATTATTATTTGCAAGGTCATCTTTTTGACAAGACGAAACCAATGCCGTAAAGGCAATTGCAACTAATATTTTATTGAATATTTTTTTCATTATTGTCAAGTTTATTAATTGATGAAATTATCTGCGTTATTATCCCAGAATACTTTTTCTGCTTTAATACCTAAAGCTTTCTGCGCTGGCGCATTCAAGTTTCTGTTCACATATACTGAAGGATAGTAGAATGAGCGGATAAAGAAACCTGGAGCTGCAGAGTACACTGTTGGTTGCATATTCTTAGGGTAACCAGTTAAACGGTATGCATTGTATGCTTCCCATCCATTACCCCAAGTAGATAAATAATACTCTTTCATAATAATTGCTAACTTATCATTGTCTGTTGCAGCAGCATCGTAAGAAGCTAATACAAGATCTACATAGTTAGTAATTGTTGCAGAAGTAGCAGCATATGTAGCACTTGGAGTTACACCTACAGTTGCAGGGAATCCAGTTACTTTAGCCATATTATTTTCTATTGCAGTTTTTAAACTAGCTCTTGCAGCAGCCACACCACCTGTTATTACACCAGCTGCAGCAGCTTCCGCTAATTTGAAATGCGTGAATTCGGAGTTCCAGATTGGTAAGATACCAGCACCTTTACCACCTACTTCTAAACCAACCTTAGTGTTTTGGTTTTCATCAAATAAACCACCCGCTGGGTAAACACCCCATGTTGTTCTGAAAGAACCGTCTGGAGGAGTACCGCTGTTATCACCATGGTCACGACCCCAGAAACCTGTTCCGATATAACAGAATGGTTGATCTTCTGTATAATGCGCTGGTCTTGGGAAAGTAACACATGTTAAAGTGATTTCATTTACGTTAGCGCCAGAAGTGTTTTGACGATAGAAATAATAACGTTGTCTTGGATCTAAAGTTGTACCCTTAGCACCAGAAACAGTACCGCCATTTTTTTCAGCCGCAACAGCCCACATAAACCAATCTCCCATGTACTCACCTACAGAACCTGCAGCATTGTAGTTGCCGGCATAATCTGGATGACGAGAATCTGGAGAAGTTCTGTTTATACCATACTTAAAGTTGAAGTCATTTGTTGCAGTCTTGATTAAATTACCAGCAGTAACTAATGCTTGAATTTTAGCCGCAGCACCTGCATCCACTTTACGTGTTTGCATTAACAATTTAAATTTCATTGTATTAGCAGCAGTAATCCACTTAGCTGAACTATTGCCATAGAATAAATCATTAGCTACGTTAGCACTTGTTTTACCAAAGTCTACAATGGCGTCATCTAATATGGCAATGGCTGCAGCATATACAGCAGCACCTTTGTCTTGCTTAGGATTAGGATTTTCAATACCTAATTCAGCTTCAGTCCATGGTATATCACCAAAGGCATCTACCATTGTAGCTAGTGCATATGCTTTAAAAAACTTAGCCATACCAGACGCTCTAAACTTATTTTGTTTTTGAGCCAATGGAATAACGGCATTCGCGTTCTTAATAATGGATGTATAACCTGTAGACCATAAACCATCAGATGTGCCAGGTGAATAGGCATTTGAATAAAGAGGGCCAAACATAGCTTGTTGTCTAGTTAATTGGCCTCCTAAATTAGATGCTTCATCAAAAAATCCTGTGAATGATAACTGAACCTGATTCAACAAAAGGTCCACATCGGCAGTATTCACAGAAGGGGCATTTGGATTCTCAAGAAGAGAATCTAACTCCTTGTTACAAGCAACCGTAGTTGAAAATAACGCAAGGATTACTATAATTTTAAAATATTTCATATTCTTTACTTTTT
>CAYVWT010000121.1:0-3773 GCA_964455565.1 uncultured Clostridiaceae bacterium
CCTCCATTAAGTAATAGTCCCCAAAGCTTGTATATGTCATACTGCCGTTTTGATATTTTAATAGTCCGTTTGTTTCCAAAGAATAATCGGTATATTTTTCTGCCAAGGTATTGAGCATTTTATCGGCGGCATTTGATAGTTCATCATCCGAATTATGCTTTAATATCTCATAAATTCCGCATACTGTAATAGCGGCTGCTGATGTGTCAAGGTTATATTTTTTATTTTCACTATTTTCTATATCCCAACTAATACAATCCTGTTTTTTCCCGCAATACATAGCCGGTTTATCCTGTGGCAATCTAAAATCCCAAACGGGCATACCATCTTCCTCACATAAGGCTATGAATTTTTTGGTTAGCTTAACTGCCGTGTCCAAATATTCTTCTTTTTTTGTGTAAGCATATGCAATCGCATAGCCATATATAGCCCACGAAGTACCTCTTGCCCAGTGGGATTCTTTGTCGTATCCGCAGTAATTCTCAACCCCTATCGGTTCGCCTGTTTCCTCGTTAAACCTATAAGCATGACATACCGAATTATCCTCACGAACAAAATATTTTAATGTAGTATCTGCATGCATCGTGGCTATTCTTTTATAATATGGGTTTCCCGTAACCTCACTTGCCCAAAATAATAGTGGCAAATTCATCATACAATCGATAATGACAAGCCCTTTACTTTCTGTGAAAAAGTGGTTTTCAGCAAGTTCTTCATCAACATACTCTGGAATATTGTCATCCATTCTTCCCCATGCCCTTATATAACCACCGTTTGGCACAAATCTTTTTGCTAATTCATCTGCTGCTTTTACACCAATTTTCTTCATATTGGGGTCGCCTGTTAGTTTATATAAGGCTACCGCATAGGGCGTATAAAGAAAGCCTGTATCGTGCATTGTTTCAAATGGTGTTTCAAATACCTTTTTATAATACTCATCGCAAAAGTCGTACAACCATTTCAAGTATTTTTCATCCTTTGTGATTTTATATGACCAATATCCCATACCTGTAAAAAAAGACTGTGTCCAATTGAATATATGCGATAATTTTATGTATTGCTCTCTTGGCTTCTTAAAATACATTCCGTCATGACAAGCTACAAATTCTCTTAAATCTAAGCCAATTTCTTTGATATTGTTTTCTGTTTTTTTAAATGCACATTCAAGTGCTTTTTGTATATAAATAAGAATCTCCCCCAAATCAATTATTATTTATTTGCATATTCTCTTATACTATCAGCAAGCCTAAGTGCATTGTCCTTGGTATCACCATATACGCTGATAAGCATACCGTTTTGTCCCTTTGCCAAATCAATAGCTTTTTTCAGCATTATTTCATCGGAATACTCCCTGTCTTTATTCTTCTGCCACGGTGCATTATTTACAACCCAAACCGCTTTTGTGCCTTTAATGCTTTCAATAATTGTTTGTGGATTATTAAAATCTGTCTGGGGGTCAAACGCCATAAACCCTTGTGTATTGCCCATATGCTTTAAATTATGCTCATATTTCATACAGCAATGCAACGATACACCGCCAAATTCTTTAGCCAGACGCTCGTTATATGGTTTTGCGAATTCCTCATAGGTGTCAGGTGATAAAAATGAGGCGTTGTCATCTGCCACAAATATGCCAAACGGTAGGTACTGCCCTGGCTGGTGTCCACCATAATTTTTTATAATGCTTTGCTGATATTTGTTAAGCTCTATATCAGATTCTGTAAAAATGTCTAAAAGATAGTGCATAGCCTCCGGCTCATCATACATGGCACACATTGCAGTTTCACTGTTTACAACCTCGGTTAAAATATCATTGGGGGATTGGTTATCGCTTGCACCAATCATAATGTCCCCATACCTTCTTTGAAATTCAATAATTCTTTCGTTTATAAGCGGATATACACCATGCTCATAAATGTGATCTTTTTTCTTTATTTTATAAGCATCCTCTGCATCTTCTATCAGATGCTTAACAGCAATTCGATTATCGACTACAACCATTTCGCACCCATATGCCATCGCCATTGTCCATGTAGAACAGCCTGAAACAATACGAATTACCGGAACATTGTCAAAGCCCTCAAGATGTGCCTCACAACCTACATTATAGGCTGAAATTGCTGACTTAAATTCCTCTTCCATATTCTCATATTGCACATGCGGAGGCGCAACATAATCCTGCGTCCAATTAGCTGTTACAACAATGTTTTTCTCACCCATATATGCTCTTTTGTAGCTACTCATAGCCTTTTCAAGTTGAAGTTTGTTAACCTGTTTAATATTCATTTTTTCATTCTCCTCTATATAAACTATTTTTTATCTATCAATGTATTCAATCCTTGTAGTTATCTTCGCCAAATTAACTTTTTCCGTTTTCACTCGTAATACAGATACAAATTTACCATCATAATCTGTCATAGATTCGTCGGTTGTTAGAAACAGTTCATACCCATTTTCTTCGCTAAATGATATCTTTACTTTTGTTCCATCAACATTAGCGGTAGCACCGTCTTTTTCTATATTCCATTTGCCATAACATAAGAAGTTTGCATTTATACTATCTGCATTGTCAAATTGCCATTCATCTATTATTTCAAAAACACCACTATCTTCCAAAATAGCAAGTTTGCCCTCTCTTGTTCCACACTTTACATTCTTACTAAATAAAGATGCCAAATCAGCTTTAAAATTCACTCCATTTTCTGTTTCGGTTGCAAAAATGATTTTCGCTTCAGGTGTATACAGCATATCAAGTGTTAATTCCTCTGTTATAGGATGCCCTGCCATTTTAGCTGAAACTAAGCCTGTATTACTCATAACCGTCATAGTATCATTTTTCGGATATATGGTGCTGTGATATTCTTTTTTTCGCATATATGCTGTATTCATATTTGAATAGTTAGTTGTGCCTAAATCGGGAAAAAGAATTTTTCCATTTGCTTCAAGTACAAAAGACCCCCTATCATAATGATAATGCCCCGTAAGAGGATTTCTTTCACATAAAAATAACAACTTTCCTGATTTTTTTGTCTTGGGGTAAGTAATTTAAATTTATACTTTGTGCTACTAATAGATTTGTTTGTTGTTTTTCAAAATGTATTAAAAACAACATATCCATTACTGCCAATACATCTGCTTTTTCATCATTATTATTCAGCCTTTCTTCTATAAATCTATTACCACTTTCATATCCGCAATACAAAACTAAAAACATAAGTAAGATTTGACTAAATAAGCTAACCATACCGTTGCTCACCGGAATTGTTTGACCATACTTATTAACTGATGACATTATTGCTTCTACATATTGTGAAGATTTTTTAAACCTTTCAGGAACAACATCAGCGATAGGCATATTTTTATAATTAGCATAAATTATCCATAGATATATTGAAGTTGAAAATGCATATTGATAATATGCAGGCCCTTCTACACAATGTCCTTCATCGGTTAGATAAGTATTTAAAATTTTACTGTGGTCGGCATATGATTTTTCTACAAAATCGCCATACTTTCCTGTTGCTAAGTATAGATAATATGCACCTGCAATTCTACCACTGTTTCCTACAACACCTTGATTCATATACAGACGATACCCCGGCTCAGAAGATTTACAGTCAACCACTTTCCAATTTTCTTCTACACGTTTTGCAATTAACTCTTTTGCCTTCGGAGTTAATACATTACCCAAAAAACCCATAGCCTTTGCTACTGCTGTTGAATAAGCTTCCTCTAAGAAACATACATCGTGAAAATCAGAGCCTGTAAAATTA
>CAYVWT010000122.1:0-3764 GCA_964455565.1 uncultured Clostridiaceae bacterium
ATGTCCTTGAATTTTTGCTGAAACAAGGAATACTTATCAAAGAAAATTAAAAAGATTATGTCAACCACAATTTGGAACGTAGCAGAATTTTACAAGCAATCAAGCTTTGTGCCACTTGGCTATGAAATTGAGTTTGGAGAGGGAGAAAACTGCCTTCCACCAATCGAAATAAAGCTTGAAAACGGTGAACAAGTTAAGCTTGTTGGCAAGGTTGACAGGGCAGATATTTGGCGTACTGATAATGGAAATTTTGTTAGCATTGTAGATTATAAGTCTGGCGCTAAGGACATAGATTATTCCGAAATTTTATGTGGTGTTCAAATTCAATTACCAACATATATTAATGCAATATGTAAGGCAATTTCTGAAAAAGAGGGTGCAAAATGTATTCCCGCCGCTATGCTTTATTATAAAATTGATTCACCAATTATAAATGCTGGCAGAAATACTACAGACGAAGAAATTTGGTTAGAGGTGCAAAAAAACCTTAAAATGCGTGGTCTTACACTTGAAAATGAAAATGTTCAACAAAATATTAATTCAATGTTTCTGGTTAAACAACCTGCAACAGGTGAACAAATCGAAAGGCTGTGCAAAACTGCATATAAAAAGTTATCAAGCGCAATAAATGGCATTGTTAAAGGAAATATAAGCATTAACCCTGCACGTTTTTCTAATAAAACATCGTGCGACTGGTGTGATTATCCACACATTTGCCAGTTTGACACCTTGTTCCCTGATAATAAATATCGTAGTATTCGCAAATTTAGCAGAGAGGAGTTTTTCAATTATGTCGGCGAAGTGGACAACTGAGCAACAAAAAGCAATTGACATTCGTGGCACAAGTACACTCGTTTCTGCGGCGGCTGGCTCTGGCAAGACTGCAGTTTTGGTCGAGCGTGTTATAAAGCGTATAACCGACCTTGAAAACCCTACTCAAATTGACCGAATGTTAATTGCAACCTTTACCAATGCGGCGGCGGCAGAAATGCGCACACGAATTCACTCTGCCCTAACGCAGCAGCTTGAAAAACAGCCAGATAATAAGCTTTTGCAAAGGCAACTCACCTTGCTTGGTCACGCCTCTATTACTACTGTGCATTCCTTTTGCCAAAATTTAATCCGCAATAATTTTCATAAGCTTGGCATTTCTGCTAATTTTGAAATTGCTGACGAAACTGCGCTTTCAATTATGCGAACCTCTGCACTTGATGAGGTTATGGAAAATAATTATATAAATATTACCCCTGCTTTTGAAATTCTTGTTGACGGTTTTGGTGGAAAGCGAGATGATACCTCACTTACTGGCTTAATACTAAGAATTTTTAACTTTGCACAAAGCACTCCTTTCCCAACCAAGTGGCTTGATAATGCAGCAAATAATTTTATAGTTCCTAATGATCAAAACGCTAATGATTATATTACAGATGTATGGGGCAGAGAGCTACTCGGCAGAATTAAGCTTGATTTATTTTGTATGATTGCACTTTATGACAGCGCAATAGAAACCATAGAAAGTGGCGTTGGAATTGATAAATACCTTGATACCTTTATATTAGAACGTGATATGTTAGAGGCATTAACAAAAAAATGTGAGGGCAGTTGGGACGAAATGTTATCTGCCATAAATTATACTTCCTTTGGGCGTTTGCCAAGTAAATCAAAGGATGCTGATGAAGCTTCGACTAATTATGTAAAAAACATTAGAGATACTGCTAAAAATCAGATAAAAAAGCTATATAATGTTTTTTACGCAACAGCAGAGGAAATTTGTGAGGATAATAAAATTTTAGGCGAGGTTACAACAAAGCTTTGCGACCTAACAAAAGAATTTGACGCTTGCTATTCACAAAAAAAGCGTGATAAAAATCTACTCGATTTTAATGATTTAGAACACTTTGCAATTAAGCTTTTAACCGATGATAATTCTACTGCTGATGAATTAAAAGAAAAATATGATGAAATTTTAGTTGACGAATATCAAGACACAAATGGTGTGCAAGCGAAAATTTTCGAAACTATTTCACGTGGCAATAACCTATTTATGGTAGGTGATGTTAAGCAAAGCATTTATGGCTTTCGTAATGCCCAGCCAAAAATATTTATAGATAAATTTAACAGATACTCGAAAACTGGCAATGATGATGGCACTAAAATTATGCTTTCGCACAATTTTAGAAGTTGTGAGGGGATACTCCAATTTGTTAATTATATTTTCGAGAGAATTATGAGCGTTGAGGTTGGCGAGGTTGTTTATTCTAATGATGAACGCCTTGTTTTTGGTAACCTACTTCCTAAAAGTAATATAAATCCTGTTGAAGTTCATATTATTGAAAAAACTATCGAGGATTCTGACGATTTAACAGACGAGGAGCTTCAAAATGATGAAATAACCCGTGAGGCAATGTTTGTTGCACGGCGTATTGCTACTCTTGTAGAAGTAGAAAAACCACTAATTTTTGATAAGGAATTAAAGGTAGAACGACATATTAAATATAGTGATATTGTAATACTCTCACGCAAAACAAGTGGTGTATCAACAGTTTTTGCTGAAATGCTTGCTGGTTGTGGAATTCCTGTTTATTCCGAGGAAACAGGTGGATATTTTATGTCCTTAGAAATTGCAACTATGCTTTCGTTTTTGCAAATTATCGACAACCCTTTGCAAGACATACCAATGCTTGCAGTTATGCGAAGCCCTATGTTTTTATTTTCTAATGAGGAGCTTGCACAAATTAGAGGAATTAATAAAAAATGTTCGTTTTATGAATTATTAAAAAATAGTACCGATGAAAAAAGCATTAATTTTATCAAAAAGTTAAATGAATATAGAGAAATCGCAAGCTATTCCTCAATTGAATTTCTACTTCGTCATATTCTAAGCGATACAAGTTATTTATCATTTGTTGGCACACTACCAAACGGAGTTCAACGAATGGGCAACCTACGCCTACTTTGTGAGCGTGCAGGCAGGTTTGAAGCGCAGGAATACAGAAGTATTTTTGATTTTATTAGCTATATTAACACTATGATAGAGGGCAAACAGGATTATTCCGTTGCAAAAATAATCAGCCAAAATGATAATGTTGTTAAAATTATGAGCATACATAAAAGCAAGGGCTTAGAATTTCCTGCTGTATTTTTGGTTAGGTGTGGGGGCAAGTTTAATAAAACTGACCTTACTTCAAGCGTTTTGTATGACCTTGAAATGGGAATTGGCTTGGACTTTATTGATAGGAACAGAAATATTAAATATCCAACAATTTCTAAAATGGCAATTGCAGAGAAAAAGCGCCTTGAAATTCTTTCGGAGGAGCTTCGTGTCCTCTATGTTGCGCTCACTCGCCCTAAGGAATTATTGTATGTTGTAGGCAGTGGAAAAAACATTCAAGACAAGCTTTCAAACTGGGAAAATAGTAATGCTATGTCCTACACAGTTGCACAGCAAAACACTTTTTTGGACTGGATTGGCATTGCGCTTGGAAATAGCAACACGATACAGGTACACTCTGCAAACGAAATTATGCTTGATAACAGAGAGGGAATTGCAGTATTAAGTGAGCTTGCTGAAACTGATACAACTACTAATTATTCTGATGAAATTGCAAAAAGGTTGACATATATTTACCCATATTATGAATCACGAAAAGTGCCCTCAAAAATGTCAGTTAGTGAGGCTATAAAAATTTCAAATAATGCCATTAAGCTTAACAAACCACAGTTTACACAAAAAATCGAAAAAATTTCTGCCGCCACTCGTGGAA
>CAYVWT010000123.1:0-1119 GCA_964455565.1 uncultured Clostridiaceae bacterium
AGTCTTCTTATTACATTGTTATCAGTATCTGAAATATACACTGTTCCATCTCCATCAACTGCTATACCTTTGGGCCAATTTAGCCTTGCTGTTTTTGCTGAGCCACCATTTCCACTATAACCTAATAAACCATCTCCTGCTATTGTTGTTATAATTCCAGTATTACTAAATACTTTTCTAATTTTGTGGTTTGCAGAATCTGCTATATACATATTATCAGCTGCATCAATTGCTATGTCATTTGGGAAGAATAGTGATGCTTCGGTTGCTGGTCTGTTATCTCCTATTCCTTCTTCAGTTGCACTGTTGGTTGGTAATTTGTTACTACCTGCAACTGTTGTAATTATTCCTGTTGATAGGTCAATCTTTCTTATTCTGTGATTATCCATATCTGCTACATATAAGTCGCCATTACTATCAAACGCAAGCCCTACTGGTCTTCTAAGTGTTGCCGATGTTGCACGCCCACCATCACCAGAAAAGCTTCCTATACCTGGTGTGCCTGCTATGTTTGTTATATATCCATCTCTTGTAATTTTTCTTATAAGATGATTATTTGTATCTGCTACATAAATGTTTCCTAAAAGGTCTACTGCTATTCCCTGTGGCGCACTAAACTTTGCGTTAAGCGCAATTCCACCACCATCAGAATAGCTTCCTGCTGAGCCTATTTCTTGAACCCCTGCAAGTGTTTTTAGGTTACCATTATCATCTATCATTCTAACTATATGATGGTCGGTGTCTAAGAAAAATACATATTTTCCAAAAGGTTCAACAACAATATCCATTGGCTCATACATTCCTTGACCATACGCTGGACCTGTATAATTTGCTGGTGTGTAACCGTTTTCTATTCCGTTACCAGAAATAGTTGACATTACGCCACCTGTTGTAATCTTTCTTACCGTTCCACTTTTTTCATCTGCAATATATAAATTACCATTTGCGTCAACTGAAAGACCTCTTGAACCATAAAGCTCGCCACTTTTAGCTGAATGATTACTTGGGGTAGAGCTTCCTTTTTCTCCGTTAAACCCAGCTATTCCAGTTCCTGCATAAGTATCTATTGTATAATTTGTTGAGGCAAAGCTTGGATTAGAAGGATTACCAAAATTTATA
>CAYVWT010000123.1:1219-3702 GCA_964455565.1 uncultured Clostridiaceae bacterium
TATTGTATAATTTGTTGAGGCAAAGCTTGGATTAGAAGGATTACCAAAATTTATAGCATTAGCATCAGCGTTTGAAACAAATGCTGTTAATGCATTCACTGCTATAAACAATAATGAAAGGAATAAAGATATAACCTTTTTAAATTTACTCATAAAAATTACTCCACTCTTTTCAATTTAGAAATTAAAAAAACATCCCAAATCTATGGAATGTTGGCAACTGGCTATCATATCCTATAAAGGATGAAGACCCTGTAGTTTTGTGTCCCTGCCTTTCGACAGATTTACCTTTCACTTTTATTTACTATTTATGCTAATTATATTACATTCTTGTTATTTGTAAATACTTATATACACTTTTGCACTTTTAATGTAATAATTGACCACAAAAAACCCATCCCTGCATTTTGCCCCATATTGAATTTGACGGACTAAGTAAACATCAAGTATAATATAAAAAAGGGAAGATGTTTGATAGATAAAAATTACAGTCTATAGTACAAGGTGGGATTTTGCAAACGAACAAATTATAGATTGTAGAAGTTGTGCGAGGTGTTGAAGGTTGCGACCAAAAATTACCACGCATGGGATAAAAATGGTGAAAACAAATGGTCGCAAAGAGGCGAAAACTTAGGCATTATTCAATGGCTGTTTGTGGACACAATGAAACAGCGGTAACAGTAAGGTAGTAAAAACCAACTAAATATATTTCTCTATGGCAAATTTCTTGCTTTTATAACTTAAAATATTCCACAGCGTTATTATAGCAAATATCCTTAACAATTTCACCTAAAACTTCATAATCTTCTGGGTATTCACCATTTTCCACCCACGAGCCAATCAAGTTGCACAAAATTCTCCTAAAATACTCATGACGAGGATAAGATATAAAGCTTCGTGAATCGGTAAGCATACCAACAAATCTACTAAGCAAACCCAAATTTGCAAGTGATTTCATCTGTTCAATCATACCATCTTTTTGGTCATTAAACCACCAGCCTGATCCAAACTGGATTTTCCCTGCCATAGGAGCTTTTTGGAAATTTCCTATCATTGTCCCCAACACATAATTATCCTTAGGGTTTAATGTATAAAGTATTGTCTTAGGCAAACAATCGTCACTTTCAAGTTCATTCATAAATTTTGATAAAGGTTCAGCAATGCATAAATCGTTTATTGAGTCAAACCCAGCATCAGCACCTAATTCATTATACATTTTTGTATTGTTGTTTCGAAGTGCACCAATATGTAACTGCATTGACCAATTTAATTTGGCATATTCTTTTGCACAAAGCTTTATCATATCAGTCTTAAAAATATCTTCTTCGGTTTTCGTTATAGCTTCGCAATTTTTCACCTTATTAAACACATCTTCTGCCCTGCCAAGTGCAAAAGGCACATATTCTAAGCCATGATCAGACAATCTGCACCCATTTTCGTGGAAATAAGCTATCTTTTCAACGATTATTGCTTTTAACTCAGAGTATGAAGAAACACCAAGTAGTTTTAAATAAGGCAGAAATGTATCTTTTCCTATTTCAACTGCTTTATCTGGTCTAAACGTAGGAAACACCTTTGTTGCAAAACCATCTTTTTTTAATTTCTGATGATATTCTAAGCTATCAAGGGGGTCATCGGTAGTACAGATAACCTTAACATTTGACCTTTCAATTAAGCTTTTTACCTTAAAATTTTCCTGTACTAATAGTTCATTACATCGATTCCAAATCTTATCCGCTGTTTTAAGGCTTAATGTATCATCAATATCAAAATACCTTTTAAGCTCTAAATGAGTCCAATGATACAAAGGGTTGCCGATAGTATATGGCACAGTTTCTGCCCATTTCATAAATTTTTCATAATCACTTGCATCACCAGTTATATATTTTTCATCAACACCGTTTGAACGCATTGCACGCCATTTATAATGGTCCCCACTTAAAAATAATTCTGTTATATTTTTAAACTGATAATTTTCTGCAATCATTTTAGGGTTTAGGTGACAGTGATAATCGATAACAGGCATATCTTTTGCGTACTCGTGATATAACTTTTCCGCTACCTTGTTAGTTAAAATGAAGTTATCATTAATAAAATTCATTATGCCTCCTATACTCCTGAATAAGCTGAAAAACCACCATCAACTGGTATTACAACACCATTTACAAAGGTAGATGCCTTGCTATCTACAAGGAATAAAAGCGTTCCTACAAGCTCTTCAACCTCGCCAAACCTGTTCATTGGTGTTGCTGAAAGAATTTTATCTGTTCGTGGTGTTGCGTTTCCTTGTGCATCAAAAAGCAATGCCCTGTTTTGGTCAGTAACAAAAAAACCTGGGGCAATTGCATTAACCCTAATTCCAACCTTGCTCATATGTACCGCAAGCCACTGCGTAAAATTACTAACAGCAGCCTTAGCACCGCTGTACGCAGGTATTTTAGTTAGTGGTGTAAATGCGTTCATTGAAGAAATATTTATTATTG
>CAYVWT010000124.1:0-3696 GCA_964455565.1 uncultured Clostridiaceae bacterium
CAGGTACACTAATACTTGATGCCTTGGGTGACTCTAATGCAGTATTTATATTTAAAATGCCATCCTCTACGCTTACAACAGCACCAAACAGTAAAGTTATCCTCGCAGGAAATGCTCAATCTAATAATATATTTTGGCAGGTAGGAAGCTCTGCAACTATAGATACAGCCTCTCAATTTGTGGGAAATGTTTTAGCACTTGTATCTATCACAGCAAACACGGGTGCTACGATTCAAGGACGATTATTGGCTCTTACTGGTGCAGTTACGTTGCAGGGTAATACTTTCTTAGATGCAACAATACCAACACCAACGCCAACACCGTCAGTAGCACCGTCGGCAACACCGTCAGTAGCACCGTCGGCAACACCGTCAGTAGCGCCATCAGCAACACCGTCGGCATCGCCTTCAGCAACACCGTCAGTAGCACCGTCAGCAACGCCGTCAGCAACACCATCAGCAACACCGTCGGCAACGCCGTCAGTAACATCAGGTGGAGGTGGTGGACGTTCATATTCAGTTTACCCACCACTCATTAACATTACAAAAATACCAGAACCTTTGGCATTGCCACTTGGACAGGGTATGGTTACGTATACATATAAAGTAACGAATCCTGGTTATGTTTCATTAAACAATGTGATTGTTACAGACGATAAAATTAGCACTGTGGACTATGTTTCTGGTGATGTTAATTCCGATAAGTTGCTTCAACCATCTGAAACGTGGACATATACCAGCAAAATGATTCTTACTGAAACTACCACTAACACAGCTACTGCAAAAGGTAGCGCAAATGGTATGACAGCAACCGACATAGCAATAGCTACGGTAGTAGTAACTCCGTTAGCGATTATTCCACCGACAATTATTCCACCACTTATAAATATTATAAAAATACCAGAACCATTGGCACTAACTTCCGGGCAAGGAACAGTTACATATACATATAAAGTTAGCAACCCTGGTAATGTAGTGTTAGGTAATATAAGTGTTACGGACAATAAAGTTAGTCCAGTGAAATATATTTCTGGTGATATAAATGCGGATAATCTGCTTCAAACAGATGAAATTTGGATTTACACAAGTAGGGTGAATCTAACTGAAACCACGACAAACACAGCTACCGCAAAAGGCACAGGAAACGGTATGGAGGCTATTGATTATGCGTATGCAACTGTTGTTGTAACTCCACCTGAAATTATAACCCCACCTATTGTTCCTGACGGAATTGTAGTTACACATACTATAAATGGTGGACAAATTCCAAAAACGTCAACTCCCTTATATGAACTACTTATGCTTGGATTTGCCTTAGTACTAATAGGGGCTTTAGGATTGAGTAGAAGAAAAAGATATGAATAAAGTAAGACCACCAAGGGGCAGGCTACCAATGATTTCCATCCTGTCCCTGATACTTATTGTTATAGGGCTTGGATGTATTTCAGGTGTAATGTTTAATGTTTGGGAGCAGTCCACAAGGCAAAACAAGTTAATGGAGGACAGCTTTAATCAAGTGAAATCAGTTTCTGATATAGGTAAACCAGCACCCGATAAAGTACTTTATCCATCATACCCTGTTTATGGAGATGTCATTGGAAGCCTAACAATCCCAACCTTGAATAAGAAGCTTCCTATTATACAGGGGACGAGTGTAGAAGAATTGAATAAAGGCGTGGGACACTTTACACAAAGCGTACTTCCTGGGGAAGAGGATAATTGCGTTTTATCAGGGCATCGTGAAACGGTTTTCAGACAATTAGGCAAATTGCAGGTAGGCGACCAATTGATTGTGCAAACATCAGCTGGTACATTTACGTACGAGGTAAATGGTACGAGAATCGTCCATGCAGATGATAAGACAGTTATCATACCTATTGACCATGCTGTTTTGACACTTATTACCTGCTATCCGTTCAACACACCTGGTTATTTTCCAGATCGCTATATCGTTTCGGCAAATTTAGTAAAAAGTTTATAAAATGCAAAACCCCATTTTTGTTAAATTATATGCAGAAATGGGGTTTTGGAATTTTAATGGAGGAAGTCATATGAAAAAGATACTACTCATTATGGCGCTAACACTTGTTATCTCACTAATTTCAACGTTTACAGTAATAGCGCAAGCTAATATAAAAATAGGTGATTATGTGCAAATGGGCAAATACTATGATGAGCAAATTATTTGGCGATGTGTGGATATTGACAAAAATGGTCCACTAATGCTTTCGGATAAAATTCTAACTATAAAGCCCTTTGATGCAAGGGGTTCACACAAGTATTTAGACAAGACCGATCAAACTGATAATAGCCTTAACTACCGTACTAACTTTGGTTCCAGCTTATGGGAAACATCGAATATGAGGTCGTGGCTTAATTCAACTGCAACAGCAGGTAATGTAATATGGCTTGATGGCTGCCCACCTACAGAAGATAAAATCGATAGCGGCAATAATGCCTACGCTAATGAAAAAGGTTTTCTTGCAGAAGGTAATTTCACAGTAATGGAGGAAGCCAATATTAAAAGTGTATCACAAAAGTCATTGCTAAATGATTTAGACGTAGCTAAATTAAATACAGGGGGCACAGCTCTTCATAAATATGGTGATACATTAGCAACAATAATGCAAAATTATGATGATGCTTATTATTATAATGTAACAGATAAGATGTTTTTATTAGATGTGAAGCAACTGTATAATGTCTATCAAAACAGTGATACTCTTGGTGAAGATTATTATAGAGGCAAGCCATCTCAGAAAGCCGTAGACAACTCGCAATATAGGGATGTTGCATTATCTACTTCTGATTATTGGTTTAACTGGCTTAGGTCTTCTAATTCTTTTAAATACTTTCCTAACAATGTTCGCCGTGTATATTCTTTTGGCGATGTACTTGATAATAATGCACAAGGTAGCAATTTTGGTGTTCGCCCTGCTTTCTACTTAAATCTGTCATCTGTAATTTTTGAATATGGAAACGCAGACGGTAGTGAAGGTAATCCATACATAGTACAAGCCGTTGAACCTATTAGCGTTTTGTTAAATGGGAAACAGATTATATTCGACCAACACCCAATTCTTGAAAATAACCGTACGCTTGTGCCAATTAGGGCAATATTTGAGGCTATGGGTGCAAAGGTTGATTGGGACGAAGATACACAAACTGTTACCGTAACAAAAGCTAATATTAGTATTATTATGCAGGCTGATAATACCTTAGCATATAAAAACGGTAAGGAAATCGTGCTTGACGTTCCTGCAAAGATAGTAAATGATAGAACACTTGTTCCAGATCGTTTTATTGCCGAGAGCTTGGGTGCAACGGTTTCTTGGGATGCAAAAGAAAATAGAGTAGTGATTATTTATGAATTTAAGCAAAATTATATATAGATGTGATATGCTGTATTTTTTCCATTGTCAACATCCTTTCATTCACTCCTATTTGGTCTATATAGACATATAGGTTATATGATTTCAAGGATGATTTCAATGGATATTTTAATTTTTCCACTGTTACACTTTAATACTTATATTTTTTACGCTTTTACTTTACAAAAGACATTAGAAGTATCGGTTAGTTTTTTAGAAGTCCGCGTTTTTGGGCATAAAAAAAGGATTTCAGAAATCTCTGAAATCCTTATGGTACGGGCGAAAGGACTTGAACCTTCACATCGTAAAATACTAGATCCTAAGTC
>CAYVWT010000125.1:0-3612 GCA_964455565.1 uncultured Clostridiaceae bacterium
TTGCTCCTGCTATTGCTGCTGCTGCTGGTGGTGTAGCAAGGTCATTAATAATGAAGATTGGAGCTCCTAAACTTGCCGAAGGAGGTTTAGCATACGGCCCAACTATGGCAACCGTAGGAGATAACAGAAACGCTCGTGTAGATCCGGAAGTAATTGCTCCTTTGTCAAAGTTAAAGTCAATGATGGGAGATATGGGCATGGGAGGAGTATTGGAGACAAGGATAAGCGGAAATGATTTGATTATATTGTTGAACAGATCACAAAAGGGTCTTAGCAGAATACAATAATGGCTGTAAGGTTTGAAACTACTGTATATAATGAAAAAGGCAGAAAAATAAATGTTGCTATAAAAGACAATGTTTTTTCTGGTATGACATATTCATTTGATACTATTAGCCTGTCATTACAATACGATAGCGAAAGCCAACAAGGAGCTGAAAGATTTACTCCTATAATCGGATCATCCTGCAATTTATCATTACTTATAAATAATAACGATTTACAGACTTTACTTCTTGATATTGGATTAGCAGTTGAGGGTAGGTTTACAATGCATTTAACTGCGTACGAAGATGACAATACAACAGTATCATTTAATTGGTATGGTTATATAGTTACAGATTTAGTACAATTTGAGGATATACCTTTGTCTATTGGTTATGTTGCTCAAATATCTGCTATTGATGGTTTAGGATGGCTAAAAACATTGGACTACAAAAGTGCAGTTGGGCCCTATAATGGACAAGACACAGTAGTACAACATATATTAAATTGCCTTAATCAACTTGATTTTGTTCAGAGTGAACTGGTGGCAAATAGCTTACCAGTGCTTCACACGGTATTTAATTGGAATGAGAATACAACTGCTTATAGTGCTGGTAATGATTACGCATTATTGACAGTTATACAGCATAGGGCATTTTATCATAAGGATACAAAAAACAACTATATATATCAAAGTTGCTACGATGTTTTAAAAAAGATATGTCAAACCTTTGGCGCAAGATTAATATTTTCTGGCAATCAATATTGGTTTATACAAG
This sequence comes from uncultured Clostridiaceae bacterium, assembly GCA_964455565.1. GTDB lineage: Bacteria > Bacillota > Clostridia > Monoglobales > Firm-18 > CAYVWT01. The sequence continues at coordinate 1,044 of CAYVWT010000125.1, forward strand.
TCAATGAATATGCAAGGAATCCTGCAGCTCACAGATATTTTAAATACAGTGCTTTAGGAGTACAGGCATCTGGTACATTTACTTTTGATTTTACCATGTCTAATATACAGACTAATTTACCAGCAAGTGATTTAATGAGATTAAGCGGAGGTAAATGGACATATTATCCTGCACTAAAAAATGTAGTTGTTAGATACAATCACTTTGCTAAACAAAACTTATTAGCCGGAGTAGAATATAACTATGCTACTAATACCACACCAATAACAACAATTACTCCGACATTAGACGCTACAAATGCAGATGCAAGATTATCATACACAGGAATACTTGGCTTTTATGCCCAGGCTTTAAATCCTGTAAACTTTGAGCCTTTTCAATTTGTATTTGCTGTAAAGGTAGCATCTATTATTAATAGCTTTCCATTGCAAGGTTTTGCCGATGCTAACTGGACATTGGGCAGCGGTTGGTTTATTAATAATGGAATACTTGAAGGTACAATAATAGCAACGGTAGCATACTACACTACTTTTACAGTTACATCTGGTAGAAAGTATTATGTTAAAATAAAAGTTGATATTGAAAATAGTGGTACTCTTAGATTACGTTTAGGTGGTGTTACAAAAACAATTACAGAAAGTGGTGATTATGACTATGTAATTTTATCAACTAACACAGATACATTACAATTAGATAGTTTATCATCTCCAGGTTTTACTGGCAAAATTAAATCATTACAGGTAAAGCAGGAAAATAAGTATTTAAAAAGAAATGTAACTTACACTAATGGTTTTAATTTTATATTAGACGCTGCAAGTTGGGAAAATACATTTTACGAATATGAGTTTAATACGGAAACAATAACAGCAGATGCTGCTTTTGTTGCTTATAAAACTATCACATTTGATACCTTAGACATTCCAGAGAGTGCAGAGTATGTATGGGAGATGCGCTTAAAAAATATGAGAAATGAGGCAGGAACAAATGTGTCTGGTAATTTTAGTATATCATATTTATTAAGCAGTAATTATCTTGAATTTCTTCCTACTGGTGCAGTCTCTGGGCAAAGTGACATCCTTGAATATGGCTCTGACAATGACGATAAATCATCCACTATATTTAGCCTTGACACATACCTTGGCGATGGGCCGAGTAAAACAACGGATGGAGGATTAAAAGTATTAGAATCTGGCACCTATGAAAATAGCAGCTCATGGGATGTTAGCAGCGGATCAGGCTTTAACAATGTCACACAATTATTAGTAAATGAAGTAATACGCGGACAGCTCACACCAAAGCTACGCATGGTTGATATGCCATTCCAAAATTTATCAGTTGACAATCCTTACCTTCCTCACAAGGTCATAGAATATTCATCCGGATATTACGTTTTTGAAAGAGGTAGTTTTGATTTAAAAACAGAGATTTGGCAAGGTGATTACTTTAAAATAGAATTGGATGCCTAACTATACAGAACGCACAGTATTATCTAAACCTCGCGACTTTGCCGACGTTGCAAACAATGCAGGCAGTGGCGGTGTGGTAAATAATAATGTCACAGAAACAATAAATAATGTTACAGTAAATGGCTCTGCCGTATCAATATTCAATCAAGAATTTATTGCAGCTTCATCCAATGTTTTAACCTGGACACAAAATAATGGAGTTTTACCAGTAACTAATTTAAATGCTGCTATCCATGTTTACCAAAATGGTCAGAAATTAATAGATAGTCAATATAGTATAACGGCACCTGCTACTATTACCATAGATTCTAACACACATTACGATGGCAGTAATTATATTGTCTTTGCAATAAACATAATATAATGGAAGAGATAAAAGCACCAAAGAAAGAAAGGAAGTTTTTAAAAGCCGTTGGAAACATTGCCAAGGTTTTAGCCAATGAATTAATAATGGGCATTGGGCGCAAGTTTATCGGCAAAGCTATTAACAAAGTAGGCAACAAACGGCAAGGACTTGTTATTGCTTTTCTTTTGGTGGCAGGAATATCTTATGCCTCTATTGATTCCATTCCCTACCCAATAACAGGCAACAAGCAAAGACTTGGTTTTAATACTTCTGGAAACGGGTTGGTTTGGAGAGGTCTTGCTTCTGATACAGTAACTAAGCCGACAAGCTATGCAGATAAAAATGTAAAAGCCTATTTAGTCTTAGATAGTGTAACGGGAAGTATATATGTTTGGAAACAAGGCGCCTGGGCATCTTTAGTAGGTGGCGGATCATTTACGCAGCCTGTTGACTCTTTATTTTTTGATACAAGTGTTTCACCTAACAATGTTGACACTGCAAAAATGCGATGGGATTATGAATTAGGTACGGTTGTACTGGGAATGTATGATGCTGTGCCCAATGAAATAGGATTTAAAAACTTTTGGCTTGTCAAGAATCAGACAGGCTCAACCATTACAAAAGGAAGTCTTGTTTATGCTAATGGCACGGTTGGAGCAAGTGGAAGAATAACAGTTGCAAAGTTTATAGCCAATGGCACAATAGATGCAAAATTGCTATTAGGAATAACCGCACACGATTTAACTAATGGAGAAGA
>CAYVWT010000126.1:0-3612 GCA_964455565.1 uncultured Clostridiaceae bacterium
CTGCTTTTGTTACAATGCCACTTACCCTGACTGCTCGGAACTCGGATATAGCTACTTTAAAAAAGACAATTTGGGTTACAGGAGGGTAGGTTAAAATTATGAGCAAAGCGTTCTTTGCAAGAAAAGCAATAAATGTTAATGAGTTAAAGGGTATAACAGCTCAGGAATGTGGTAAGTCGGAGTTTGTTATTGAGAAAATAATTGAGCTACCCATTGACAAGTGGGAATATTTCAAGGAAAACCTGCTTGACGATTTTGATTTTATAAGCAACAACATTGAATTGATGTTTATTGATATTAATAGGGTGTGGCACGTTTTGTTGGTTAAAGCTGAAGATAGTGTTGAATCAATATTGGTAGAAGCAGAAGGTTATGAGTGGGCAAGATACAGCTCATACATTCCAGATTGCACAGAGTTAATTGCAGATTATAGTAAGTATAATATATCTGATGAGGTAGTACGACAAATTTTGGAAATTCGGTCTGGAGCAAAATTTAACATGTTTTCGTTAATAGATATTCAGCAGGAGGCTCTGGAAAAAGGATTTATTGAGCTGGCTATTTTGATTGCTGAAAACCCAAAGGAATATTCAAGGTTTATTCTAACTGGTCAGAGATAGCATTATATAGGGTAATGCAATAAAACTAAAAATATAATTTTAAAGAACCTACTTCGGTATGGTTCTTTTTTAATTGTGTGGATTATAGGAGGTGACACCATTGTGGCACAGCGAGGTAGAAAACCAAAACCTACTGCACTAAAAGTACTTGAAGGTAATCCAGGAAAACGTCTGCTTAACGAAAAAGAACCTAAACCAAAGAAAAAATTACCTACTTGCCCAGAATGGTTGGCACCTGAGGCTAAGAAAGAATGGGAGAACACGTGCACTCAGTTAGGAGATTTAGGCATTCTAACTGAAATTGATAGGGCTGCATTTGCAGGCTACTGCCAAGCCTATGCAAGATGGCAAGAGGCTGAAGAATTTATAAACAAGCACGGTACAATTGTTAAAACGCCATCTGGGTACTGGCAACAAGTGCCGCAGGTTTCCATAGCACAAACTTACCTAAAAATTATGAGTAGATTTTGTGAGCAATTTGGTCTTACCCCATCCTCAAGGAGTAGGATTATTGCAGAAAGTAAAGGTGCAGATGATGACGATATAATGGAAGGCCTTCTATCATTTGGTGGTGATAAAAATGTTCGATGAGCAAAAGGCTAAGAGAACTATTGATTTTATTAACAGATTAAAACACACAAAAGGTAAATGGCGTGGTGTTCCGTTTGATTTGTTACCTTGGCAGGATATAATTATTCGTGATGTATTTGGTACTATTAAGGACAATGGGTATAGAAAATATAACACTGCGTACGTTGAAATACCAAAGAAAATGGGAAAATCAGAGCTTGCAGCAGCTGTTGCACTGTACCTTACTTGTGCCGATAATGAATGGGGTGCTGAAGTTTATGGTTGCGCCAGTGACCGTCAACAAGCAAGTATTGTTTTTGATGTAGCAGTAGAAATGGTAGAGCAATGCCCTACTTTGAAGAAAAGAATAAAACCAATTATGTCTGTAAAAAGACTTGTATATAAACCAACAAATAGTTATTACCAAGTTCTATCAAGTGAGGCTTTTACAAAACACGGTCTTAATGTTCATGGGGTTATATTTGACGAATTGCATTCTCAGCCAAATCGTGAACTTTATGATGTAATGACAAAAGGTTCAGGGGATGCAAGACAACAACCGCTATTTTTCCTTATTACAACCGCTGGAACTGATAGAAATAGTATTTGCTGGGAGGTTCACCAAAAAGCAATGGATATTTTAGAGGGTAGAAAAATTGATCCAACCTTTTATCCTGTTATCTATGGAATACCAGATGATGCAGATTGGTGCAGTGAGGAAAATTGGTATCTTGCAAATCCTTCATTAGGACATACGGTGGATATTGAAAAGGTGCGAGCTGCGTGTAACTCTGCAAAAGAAAATCCTGCCGAAGAGAATCTGTTTCGCCAATTAAGGCTAAACCAGTGGGTTAAGCAAACATCAAGATGGTTACCAATGGACAAATGGGATGATTGCAATGAAACTGTGAAATTATCCCTGCTTCGTGGCAGAGAATGCTACGCTGGACTTGATTTATCAACTACACAAGATTTAACTGCTTTTGTGTTAGTGTTTCCACCAAGAAATGAGAGCGAAAAATATATAGTAGCTCCATACTTTTGGATACCCAAAGAAAATTTAAGGCAACGTGTAAGACGTGACCATGTGCCATATGACATTTGGGAAAAACAAAATTTCATACGAACAACGGAAGGTAATGTTGTAGATTATAGGAAAATTGAAGCAGATATTAAAGAGATTGCAAGCGAATTTGTTATAAAAGAAATTGCATATGACAGATATAATGCGACCCAAATAATTCTTAACCTACAAGATGAAGGCTTAACAATGATACCATTTGGGCAGGGTTTTAAGGATATGTCACCACCAACAAAGCAGATTTTTGCAATTGTGCTTAAAAATCAGATTATCCATAATAATCACCCGGTTCTTCGTTGGAATTTCGATAATGTCCATGTGGAAATTGATGCTGCAGAAAATATGAAACCGTCAAAAAAGCATAGCACAGAACGCATTGATGGTGCTGTTGCAACCATTATGGCACTCGATAGGGCTATAAAGTGCCAGAACGCAGGTGGTTCAGTCTATGATACAAGAGGTATTTTAAGTATATAAATTACCAAAAGAGCTATGTAATAATACACAGCTCTTTTGGTTGGCATCTTTTTAATGTCTCCGAGATTCATATCTCGGTTACTATTTTTGCCAATCATATCCGCACAATATTATTATATGATTTATATTTGATAATATACAAAAAATTATAGAATAGAGGTGATACATATTTGAAACTACCATTTTTACAACGTTTTTTTAATTCAAGAGCAAGCCCCACTAATGATTTCTTTAGTGGGTTTCTTTATGCCTGTGGTATGTCAGGCTCGGGTAAAGCGGTAAATGAGCGAACTGCAATGCAGACAACAGCAGTAAATGCCTGTGTCCGCATACTATCGGAAACTATCGCAAGTTTGCCACTACATACATACAATTACACAGATACTGGCAAGGAAAAGGCATATAAACATTCGCTATATTATCTGCTCCACGATTCCCCCAACCCAGAGATGACATCCTTTGTGTTTAGAGAAACACTTATGAGTCATCTTTTGTTATGGGGTAATGCTTACACATATATTGTGCGTGACGGCAGAGGCAGTGTTATAGAGTTATGGCCACTGCTTCCAGATAGAATGCGAGTGGGTAGGCTTGGTAATAGCGGTGAAATATATTATTGTTACCAAACAAGTAGCGGTGAACTTAACCTTAGGGCAGATGAGGTAATGCACATACCAGCCCTTGGGTTTGATGGTCTTATCGGCTACTCACCAATATCTATGGCAAAAGAAGCAATTGGACTTTCGCTTTCCACAGAGGAGTTTGGTGCTAAATTTTTTGCAAATGGGGCTAATCCAGGTGGGGTGCTCGAACATCCAGGTGTAGTAAAAGACCCTGCAAGGGTTCGTGACTCGTGGAACGCTG
>CAYVWT010000127.1:0-3577 GCA_964455565.1 uncultured Clostridiaceae bacterium
AAAACTAAAAATTTATATAGAAATAATGTAGATAGAATTGCCAAGCGCTTTGAAATGAGTGAGATAGAAGTAGCCCTTAGCGCTATTGAGCTTGCAAGGAACGGCAAGGACGACATTACACGACATATCGGATATTACCTTTTGGAAACAGATTTGGGCAGGGATAATAAGCGCAACAAAAAGACAAAACAGAGGGTTTATGCGCTTGGCTCTGTGATATTAACATTTAGTATTTCGGGGCTACTTTCTTGGTATTGCTATAATATATCAGATAGTCCTACTCTTTGCATACTTACTCTTTTAATAACGATAATTCCTGCTTCTGATATTGCGATAAATGTTATAAATTATATTGTTGCACACACAACAAAGGTGACTATAATTCCTCGCCTTGAATTAGTTGATGGTGTTACCGAGGAAAATGCTACATTTGTTGTAATATCTGCGCTACTGCCAAGCGAAAAACAAGCAGAAAGTTTAATTAGTCAGCTTGAAATATATTATCTTGCTAATAGACAAAATAATTTATATTTCGGCATATTAAGTGATTTCGTTGATAGTAAAGATGAGCATTTGCCAAATGACGAAAAAATATTAAATACTGCAATTTCCAAGATTGAAAAGCTAAACGAAAAATATAATAATAAATTTTTCTTATTTCATAGAAACCGTTTATATAATAAGAAAAACAACAGCTATATGGGTTGGGAAAGAAAGCGTGGGGCAATTGTTGAATTTAGCAAATTACTTTGTGGTGATAAAAACACGAGTTTTAGTAAGATTATTGGCGACATAACATCTCTTGGAGAAATTAAATATGTAATTACATTGGATGCAGATACTAAGCTCCCTCGTGATAGTGCGAAGGAGTTAATTGGTGCTATGGCTCACCCACTTAATACGCCTATAATTAAAAATGGCAGGGTTGTGAGTGGCTATGCAATTATGCAACCACGAATTAACGTTGACATTGAAAGTGCAAGTATGTCCATTTTTTCACAGGTTTTTGCAGGTCAAGGTGGTATTGATGCTTATTCAGGTGCTGTGTCTGACGTGTATCAGGATTTATTTGGTGAGGGTATTTTTACAGGTAAGGGCATATTTGATGTAGATGTTTTTCATTCTATTTTGCCCTCTGCCATTCCTGAAAATACCGTGCTGAGCCACGATTTACTTGAAGGAAGCTATCTGCGCTGCGCATTAATTAGTGATATAGAATTAGTTGATGGATTTCCTTGGAAATATAATTCATATACAGCACGCCAGCATAGGTGGATTCGTGGCGATTGGCAGCTTTTGCCTTGGCTTAGGGGGAAAATTAAAAATGCAAGTGGTGAGGTTGTAAAAAACCCACTTAGTTTAATTTCCAAATGGAAGATTGCAGATAATTTAAGGCGTTCGTTAGTTCCAATTTTCACCCTTTTAATTATATTACTTTCATTTAATTTTCTGCCTAATGAAAGTACCGTTTGGGTTGGCTTTGCAATACTTACAATTTGCTTTTCCTTGCTTATATCCACAATTGATTGGGCAATAAATTCAGGTTACAGGTACCTTGGGCAAAGATGTAATGCAACAATAATTTATGGGCTTCGTGGGGTAGTATATCAAGTTTGTTTGCTGTTTTTATTTCTGCCACATTATGCGTATCTTACGATTGATGCGGCAATTAGAACCATTTACCGAATGACCTTTTCAAGAAAAAAGATGTTAGAATGGGTAACAGCGGCAGATGCAGAAAAGCGTTTAAATTCAGATGTTAAAAGCTTTTATATACGATTGCTCTCGAATTGCATTTTTGCAGTTGCTTTGTATTTTTTCACGACAAAACACATATTTTTGTCAATTTTCCTATCTGTTATTTGGCTTGTAGCGCCACTTGTTGCATACTACATTAGCAAACCAATTGTTGCAAACAAGCATAATGTTAAGGACGAAGACAGAAAAATGTTAATCGATTTAGCGCAAAAAACATGGCAGTATTTTGTTGATTTTACAACAGTTTCTGACAATTATTTAGCGCCAGACAATTATCAAGAAAATCCTGCAAATGGAATTGCCCACAGAACCTCGCCAACAAATATTGGTATGCAATTAACTGCTGTATTATGTGCAAGGGATTTGGGATTTATTACAACTGATGAAATGGTTAATATGCTTGAAAAAGTAATTTCTACCCTTGAAAAACTGGGCAGATGGAACGGACATTTTTATAACTGGTATAATACAAAGACCTTAGAAACCCTGCACCCCCGCTACGTTTCAACTGTTGATAGCGGTAACTTAATTGGTTATATGATTACTTTAAAACAAGGCTTGTTTGAATTCCAAAACGAAAACAATAGAATAGATGGCATTATTAAAAGGTTAAATATAATAATTGATGAAATGAACTTTAAGCCTCTTTATGATGAAAAACGTGGTCTTTTTAGCATTGGATATAACGTAGAGGAGGAGCATCTTACAAAATCGTATTATGACCTTCTTGCTTCCGAAGCAAGGCAGGCAAGCTTTATTGCGATTGCAAAGGGTGATGTGCCTAAAAAGCATTGGTTTATACTTGGCAGAACTCTTGTTTCCCGTGATGGATATAGGGGGCTTGTTTCTTGGACAGGCACTATGTTTGAATATTTAATGCCTCTGCTACTAATGAAAAATGTTGCAAATACACTATTTGATGAAACATACCATTTTCTTATACGTTCTCAAAGAAAATATGGCAAGCTTAGAAACGTGCCTTGGGGAACCTCGGAGAGTGGCTTTAATGCGTTTGATATTGACCTAAATTATCAATATAAAGCGTTTGGTGTTCCAGATTTGGGCTTAAAGCGTGGACTAATTAGTGATATGGTGGTTGCACCTTATGCAAGCGTAATGGCTTTGATGGTTGATTATAACAATGCACTTTCTAATTTAAAACAGATGCAAAAGCTTAATATCTATGGGAAATATGGCTTTTATGAGGCGATTGATTATACTCCTGAACGTATCCTGCCAAATCAAAAATATAGCGTAGTTAAAAGCTATATGGTGCATCACCTTGGTATGAGCCTGCTTGCACTTGATAATGTTCTAAATGATAATATTTTGCAAAAAAGGTTTCATTCTGATGTGTTTATGAAAGCAACAGAAGAGCTTTTAAGCGAACGTGTTCCGACGAATGTAATTATTTCCAAGGAAAACCGTGAAAAGATTTCTCCTCTTACACCTCTTGTAACAGAGGGTGAGGCGTGCGTGCGAGAGATTGATGCTATTGACGTTAATCTGCCTAATGTTCATATTTTGTCTAACGGTAAATATTCTTTAATATTAAGCGATAGCGGCTGTGGATATGGCAAATGTGGCGATATAATGGTAACACGTTTTAGAAATGATTTGCAAAATGGTATTTATGGCAATTTTATATTTATAAATAATAATAAAAAAAATAATTGGTGGACTAATACCGTCGCACCAGCATTTAATGATAAGGAAAATTACAGAGCGCTATTTTCGCCTCATAAGGCTGATTATTTCAGAAGTGGTAATGATGGAATTGATACAACAACAGAAATAATTGTGTCGCCAGAGGATAACT
>CAYVWT010000128.1:0-3540 GCA_964455565.1 uncultured Clostridiaceae bacterium
TTCATAATATTGAAAATTATATGGCGGCAATTGCTGCTGTTTGGGGGCTTGTGGAGATAAAAACTATTCAAACTGTTGCGAAAAATTTTGGTGGTGTAGAGCATAGAATTGAATTTATTAGGGAAATTGACGGTGTTAAATATTACAATGATTCAATTGCAAGCAGTCCAACTCGAGCAAGGGCAGGGCTGTATTCCTTTGATAAAAAAGTAATTATGATAGCAGGTGGGTATGATAAAAACATTCCATTTGATGATTTAGGAAATGATATTGTAAAGCGTGTAAAATTACTTGTTCTAATGGGAAAAACAATGCCGAAAATTAAAACAGCAGTTGAAAATGCCGATGGTTACAAGGAAAACGAACCACCAATAATTACAGCAGATAGCCTTAAAGATGCAGTTATAAAAGCAACGAACCTTGCAAATAGTGGTGATATTATAATTCTTTCGCCTGCTTGTGCAAGTTTTGATATGTTCAAAAATTTTGAAGAGCGTGGCAATCTATTCAAGCAAATTGTTATGGAGTTGGGACTATGAATAAGCTTTTTGAATTATGCAAAAAAGAGGGTATTTCAGGCTTTGAATTTGAAATTGGAAAATATGTTAGGACGCTTTTTGCCCAGCATTGTATTGAAACAGAGATTGATGCCTTAGGAAATGTTATTGGCATTTTAAACAAGGGCAAAAAGCCTAAAATTATGCTTGAAGCACACCTTGATGAAATTGGATTGATGGTTAAAAATATAGATGAAAATGGGTTTATTAGTTTTGTGGAAATTGGTGGAGTGGATGCTGCAATATTGCCATCTTTAGAGGTATATGTTCATGGAAAAGAGCAAATATTTGGCGTTATTGGTGCAAAACCACCACATTTGCAGGAAAAAGATGAATCTGAAAAAACATATAAAATAGAAAATTTATTCATTGATACAGGCTATAATTTAGAAGAAATAAAAAAATTAGTGAACATTGGTGATGCAATTACTTTTTCTGCAAAATCTACACAGCTTATGGGTGGCAAAATTGCCACTAAATCGATTGATAATCGTATGGGCGTGTATGTTTTAGTCGAATGTCTAAAACGTCTTAAAAATCAAAATATTGATGCCGAGGTTGTAGCCCTTGCTTCTGTTCAAGAGGAAGTTGGTTGCAGAGGCGCAAAGGTTGGTGCTTATAAAATAGAGCCTGATTGTGCAATTATAATTGATGTTACCCATGGGGTTAGTCCATACACAACTTCAACAGAGGGTTTTGAGCTTGGAAGTGGTGTTGCTATTGCAGTAGGGCCAAACCTACACCCAGAATTAACTCAAAAAATGATTGACGTTGCTGAAAACAATAAAATTCCATACACAATTGAGGTTTGTGCAGGTCATTCTGGCACAGATGCATGGCAAATACAGATTTCAAAAAAAGGTATTCCATGTATTTTAGTGTCTACACCACTTCGGTATATGCACACATCGGTTGAAACCGTTCAAATGAGCGATATTGATGCAGTTATTAACATAATTTGCAAATTGATAGAAGGAGGGGGAGTATGTTAGAAAAGCTTAAAAATGCCTATGGTGTATCTGGTGCAGAAAATGATGTAAGGGAAATAATTAAAAATGAAATGAAAAAAATATGCGACACGGTCGAAATTGACTCTATGGGCAACCTGATTTGCTTTAAAAAAGGCTTACAGGGTTACCATAATAGTATTATGTTAACTTCGCATATGGACGAGGTCGGTTTTATTGTAAATGGAATAACAAAAGAGGGCTATTTAAGGTTTAAAACAGTTGGTGGAATTGACGCAAGGGTAATAATTTCAAAACGAATTATTGTTGGTAATAACAGAATAAGTGGTGTTATTCGCGCAAAACCAGCACATTTGCAGGCTGGAAAGGGTGGAAATCCTACAAAAGTTAAAGATTTGCTTATAGATATTGGCGCTAATGATGAAAATGATGCAAAAACGAAGGTAAAAATTGGAGATTATATTTGTTTTGATAGTGAGTATATGGAATTTGGCAATAATTTAATAAAAGCAAAGGCATTGGACGACAGAATTGGCTGTAATATTTTAATGCAACTTGCCAAGGAAAGATACGCAAATGATGTTTACTATGTGTTCACGGTGCAAGAGGAAGTAGGCTGTCGTGGCGCAAGTGTTGCCGCATATTCTGTTAAGCCAAATATTGCAATCGTCGTTGAGGGTACAACCTGTTCAAATGTTCCAGGAACTGATGACCACAGCTTTTCGACGAAACTTCGAGGCGGAGCGGCACTTTCTATACTCGATAGTGGCTCATATTCTGATAAAGATTTAATACAAACATTATATAACACAGCAAAAAAAAATAATATCAATGTCCAGTATAAGCAAACAACCTTAGGTGGAAATGATGCTGCCACTATCCATTTAAGCAGAGAGGGAATTAAAACAGCTGTTGTTTCTGTCCCTTGCAGATATATACATTCACCATCTTCTGTTGCCTGCAAGGACGACATAAATTCCTGTTATAATATTTTATATAAATTTTTGAAAGAAACGGAGGGGGAAGTATGGAACTCTTAAAAAAGCTTACAAATGTAATAGCTCCGTCGGGAAATGAAAAGCCAGTTAGGGATATAATAATTGAAGAAGTAAAACCGTATGCAGACGAAATAACGGTGGACACATTAGGCAATTTAATTGTGCGAAAAAAAGGAAATGGCAAAAAAATAATGCTCTGCGCACATATGGATGAGGTCGGAATTATCACAACTGTGGTTGATGATAAAGGTTTTATAAGATTTTCAAACATAGGTGCTGTAAACAAAAAAGCTTTACAGTATAGTAAGGTGAAATTCGCAAATAACACAGTTGGAATTGTTGTTGATGAACCTGCTGAAAGTGCTGATAAATCTACAAATTTCAACAAAATGTATGTTGATGCAATTTGCGACTGTAAAGTTAATTCACTTAACACTATTTCTATTGGCGACGTTGCAGCATTTGCTTCAAATTTCGATATTTCAGGCGATTTAATATCATCAAAAGCACTTGATGACAGAGCAGGCTGTTATGTTTTAATAGAAACTTTAAAAGCAATCTCGAAAACAGAAAATGATTTGCATTTTGTTTTTACAGTTCAAGAGGAGCTTGGGCTTCGTGGTGCAAAAACTTCAGCATTTACTGTTCAACCCGATTATGCAATCATTGTGGACACTACACCCTGTGATGATGTTCCAAGTGGTGGAAAATCATCATTAAAATTAGGAAATGGGCCTGCAATAAAAATAAAGGACGGTTCAATTATGTGCCACCCATATATTAAGAATTTACTAATAAACACTGCTGAAAGGCTTGAAATTAAACCTCAATATGAGGTATTAGACAAAGGTAATACCGATGCAGGTGCAATTCACACAACAGGCGTTGGCGTTATAACTGGTGCAATTTCTATACCACTTAGGTATAACCATACTGCCTGCGAAATGGCAAGTAAAACAGATATTGAAAATTCTATTAAGATTCTAACAAAAGTATGCGAGGAATTATTTGTATGAG
>CAYVWT010000129.1:0-3495 GCA_964455565.1 uncultured Clostridiaceae bacterium
AACACTCGGTAATGATGCAGGAATAATTGGTGCAGCTATGCTCTTTGCAGGTAACAAAAATAAAAAATATCCAATGAAAATGTTGCAAGCATTTAAGGATTATCTTTGGGGTGGAAACAAATTAAAAAGTGATTGGAATAAAATTACTCCGTTCGATATAACAGCAGAAAGCTGGGAATTGTCTGCACATCATAATGGTCAAAGTATAGTGCAAAATGGCGAATTAAAAGGACAAACACTTTCACAGGTTATAAGTAAATTAGGTATTCAAAGCATTGGTAATGACTTTAACCATGGGGAAAAATTTCCAATTCTTATTAAATTTATTGATGCAAAGCAAAAGCTTTCCATACAAGTTCACCCAGATGATAGCTATGCACAAAAAAATGAAGGTGAATTTGGTAAAACTGAAATGTGGTATGTTGTTGATGCCGAAGATGGCTCAGGCATTTTATGTGGATTTAATAAGGATTTAACTAAGGACGAATATGCACAAAGAATTAAGAATAATACACTGTTAGAAGTGATGAATTTTATTGAGTGCAAAAAAGGTGATACTTTCTTCATAACCCCTGGTACAGTTCACGCAATAGGCGAAGGGCTTGTTATAGCAGAAATACAGCAAAATTCAGATGTGACATATAGGGTTAGCGACTATGGTCGTGTTGGGGCAGATGGTAAGCTAGGTGGCGAGATAAGTGGTGCTAAGTCCCCGGATAACGATTTCTAACCTTCAGAGGGAGTTAAAACTCACCCTAAAGCTAAGAACTCTGTTTATTCATCGATATATTTTATATAGTAAGTAGAAGGACTTACGCCTTCTAGTTTTTTAAATACACGACTAAAATAAAACTCATCCTCAAATCCTGACAAATGAGCTATCTCTTTTATTTTATTATTCCCTTCAATTATTAACTCTTTTGCCTTATCAACTTTCAATCTATTTATAAATCCAACAACTGTATAACCTGTTATTTTTCTAAACACTTTTGATAAATATGTTGGAGTTAATTCGGATATTTCCGCGAGTTCTTCAAGGGTTATCTTTTTTTGAAAATTTTGCTGTATATAATCAACAATTTTTTCAACTCTTGTATAAGTAACATAATTAAACGATTTAGCTCTATTATCCTCTAAAACTTCAAAAATTAACTGTTGTAATAATGCCCTACATATAAGCTCATATCCTGGAAACTTATTTTTCCAGTACATATTTAACTTTTTAAAAATGTCTACCAAAATATAACCGTTATTTGTCTGAGAAACTGCTTCAATACGCAAGCGTTCTCCTTTCATAACATTCCAACAAGATGAATTGTTGATTATTAAGTGAGCAAAATCAAAATGTACACCGTAAAAATGCATTGGGTCTTCTTTCTGTGTCTCTAGAAAATGTTCAATCCCTGGATTAAAATAAAATAACATTCCTTTTTTCACATCGTATTCTTTGTCTTCAATACCTACCACACCTTTACCACCAACAATTAAAACTAATTCATGGTCTAATATGGTTCGTTTTAGAATTCTCCAACCATCATATGTTTTTCTGTATAAAGCACTATGGATGTTGGGAATAATATTAAAATTATCCATTGTATCTCTCCTTTCAAAGTAATAACTATATAGATTATACCTAAAAATAGAATTTTTTTCAACTGAAATAACAAAATAATCCATTAAAATTTATCTTGTCCATTGAATTTATATTTTTATAACTTATAATTTAGTTATCTTCCAAAAAGTTGTCATACGGCTTTTCGGGATGTAATTATAATTTTTTTATTAAAATAAATCAATTTGGGAGGTTTTTTAGTGAAGTGGTCAAGAGAAGAATACATTGAGTTAATGACGTTCGGGAATGTTGAGCGACAAATGTTTGTAGAATTATTCGGCCTACTAGTGGGGCTAGAGGGGGAGTGGCGTTCTCAAGGAGCTACGCAGGATGAAATAGACCTTATAGCTTTTGATTTTGATCATGTTCCACTTATTGGTTGTGGAGGTAACACGGGACAGCGTGGCGGTTTTATACCTAGAGTTATTGAAGATAACGAAGAATATCTTATTAAAAAAGATGAATTGGGAAGAACAACAAAGTTATGCAAAAAATCAGCAACTATACCTCTGCCATTGGATTATCCTGTTAATGACATGGATAGTTGGTTAAAATTAAAGCCCTTATATGAATTTCATGAAGATCGCATTAACTGGGATGCTGTTGAAACTGCAAAAAAATCTCAAAAAGAAGGTTCATTAGTTATTGCTAGCATTCTGGGTGGGTTTGATTTACCAAGACAATTACTTGGGGAAGAAGAAGTGTGCATTTGCTATTATGAACAACCTGAGCTAATGTATGATATTCTCGAAACTGTCGGAGACACAGCTTTTAAAGTTCTTGACAGAATTAGTGATAAACTAACTATTGATAATTTATCTGTTCACGAAGATATGGCAGGTAAGAGTGGTTCATTAATAGGACCTAACCTTATTGAACAATTTATAAAGCCATATTATCGTAAAATTTGGGATATGCTAAATTCAAAGGGAACAAAAATATTCAGCCAAGATAGCGATGGTAATATGAATTCTGTAATAGATGCATTTCTTGATTGTGGTGTTAATGTTATGTTTCCTGCTGAACCTGCAGCTAATATGGATATCGTAGAATTAAGAGAAAAGTATGGTGCAAAACTTGCATTTAAAGGTGGTATTGACAAGCATGTTCTTAGAGAAAGTAAAGATGCCATAAAAAAAGAATTAGAATACAAAATGCAGCCCCTAATGCAAAAAGGCGGTGTAGTATTTGGAATCGACCATAGAATACCAAATGGTACTCCTATTGAAAATTATAGGTATTACGTTGATACAGCTAGAGAAATTTTAGATTTACCTAAAATACAGCCAAATAAAAAAGGATGGGAACGCATGGCTTTTTAAACACTTCCATTCAAAAATGAAATCATATGATATATTATAGAACCAATATTTCAGAATATCAAGTAATTTAAATATAAATTTTTTTTTAAATATTGTTTATGAGACGTTCACAGCAAAGCAACAACGCATATGATTGGAAAAATCCGGAAACATATTTATTAATGAAAATTAAAATTGTAAAGCCTATACGTAAGCGGTAAATAATCCCGCGCTGAGCCAATGGCTCAGCGCGGGATTATTTACCGCTTACGGTTCTTGCATACTCTACAACATCACTGTCTGGTATGAAATCAACACCAACAGCACCTGGAACTATTAGAACGCTGTCAGCACCAAGCGTTTTTGCCATTTCAATCTGTTTTTCAGCGATAGAATAAGCTTTATTTCGCGTAGCCTCATCATTTGAAGTAAGAGAATATGACCAGTACAAGCCACTTGCAACGCTATGAATTTTCACACCCAAGCTGTCTGCATACACTTTAATATCAAGTAGTTCTTTTTCACTGCTTTCCAAGCTTGTTTCACCTGTTTCATTTAAAGCAAGCTCAATTCCTTCAAACC
>CAYVWT010000130.1:0-3457 GCA_964455565.1 uncultured Clostridiaceae bacterium
ATCAATTTTGTTTTTGTAACCTTTCTAAACTGACTGTGCAAGCTTTCAATAACATTAGTAGTGCTATCAAGATATCGTGATAGCACTACTTATACCGATAAAAAAACTATGCCGAAGGTTAAAATGAATACCAGTACATATAAGGCTTTCATTTAAAAATGTCGGCATAGTTTTTTGTTTTGAGTTTTACTGCATAATACTTCATAATGGAATTTGAAAATATAATTATGGAGGTAAAACATTATGCAAGAGGAAATGAAACTGAATTATTTAGTTCAAACGGTATTGGACGCAATGGCAGACAAAAAATTCTGTGGCAAGATCATAAAAGATTATCGTAATAGCTTTAATCATTTAAAACGACTTGCTGAAAAGATGGGTACTGACTATCTGACAGACGAAGTGATCTGGGCATTTCAAGGCGATGCTATTAACACCAAAACGGGAAAATACAGTTGGCCGAAGGAACGGCACCGAATCCGTTGTGTTAGACTGTTAACATCCCTTGCGGAAAAAAGTGTTATTGATTGGTCAAAAAAGAAAATTGAGGATGTTTCGAACAAGTTAACTGAACCATCTTTTCGTCTGATATTAAACACATCCTTTGCAGGGCGTGTTTAAATTTTAGTTAATAGTCATCCTGCCATTTTTATAATTTCATAGCCCTGTTCAATTACATTTTTGAACTCAGGGGAAATTCCATGCCAATCTAATATATCAACTCGAAAAGGTAGTATGCATTCTTCAAATGCTTCCTTGATTTCACCCATTATTGTAAATTCAATTTTATCATTGTCTACAAGCACTAAATCAAGGTCGGAATATTTTTTCGCATTTCTTTTATAGCGTGACCCAAAAACACGAACTTCCGCTTTGGGCACATATTTGTTTAGAATATCTAAAATAATTATTAAGTGCTCATTTGTTACATCAATCATTTCTTTTCTCCAAGCTTTCCTTTAAACTCTCTGCAACAGGTAAAAATCTTAATGCTGATGCTAAAACATCCTCTGCAACAATGGCATCATATATATGTGACGTTAAATTGCGTGCTTGGTGGTATTGCATCCATTCGTCTACATCATCAATTAATAGGTTTTCCGCACTCATACGAAATAATTCACGACGTGTCACGCCGTCTGCCGCAATGTTGCTAATATTCTGCTCTATCCATCTTTTCATAAATTTCCAACACAATTCATAAGTAAATTCAAAATTTTGAATTACTCCTGCTTTTATGGTTTCTAATTCATCTTGCGGTATGTTTTCCTCTGCAATCTTTTGCTTGCACACCCGTACAGCTCGTGTGAAAGAGTAAATTGCCTTTTCTAGGCTACTAAGCTCAAGCATATTAAAATCCTCCTTATAATCTTATGGTTTAGACCGTGTGTTCTGTTATTTCGAATAAAAAGAAACTAAGCTTTCAAAAGCTGTAATATGCTTAGTTATAATTCTATTATATATTTCTTCGGCAGTAGCATCATCATATATGTGTGCTGTCAAATTTCTATCGTTTAAAATATTTATCCAAGTGTCTCCGTCAGAAATATAATTAGCAGTAAAAGCTTCTTGCATGACGGATTTAGGGCTGTTATGTTGCTCGAAACCATTGTCTATAAGATATTCACGCATTGACTTCCATGCAAGTTCGTTTGAAAACTTAAAACGTTGTATTGCTCCTTCACGAACGACTTTGCTCTTAGTTATATCGTATTCTCCAATAGCTTCTTTGAGCCTTTGTACCGCATTTTTGTAATTTTCTATTTTTGTTTGAAGTTTATCCATAATATCAAAACCATCCTTTGAAATATTATCTAAAAGGTCTTTGTTTGTATTGTCATTAACAAAAACAACATCTATTTTATACAGTGTATCAATGTTATCAATATCAGATGTGATTTTCTGTCGCTGGCTTTCATTACACCAAATTGCAATGTCGTAGTCACTTTTAAGATTGTGGTCGCCTCTTGAACGAGAGCCAAATAACATGGCTTTATTAACCTTATACGACGCACATATAATTGCTATACTATTTAATATATTATCCATAAGAGCCTCCTATATTTCTTTTATTCATCATTGAATAAGCAAATGTTATTTTGAAATATCATAATAAACTGAGCCACAGATCTAAGCTTGTCTCGGCGCATTCTGATACTATACCAATGAATTTGCTATAATCTCCGTCGCAATGTGCTAAGTCAAGCGAATCATAATACCTTGGTCGCATTTCTTGCTTAATGATAGCAGGGGGAAATCCATTCTTCATAAGCTCGAAGTTGAGAAGAAGTCTTGCTGTTCTGCCATTTCCGTCAATAAACGGATGAATTTTTACGAACTCCCCATGCAACAGGGCTGCACGCTCTATTACATGGAGATTCTGCCATTCTCCTTCATATGAAGCTATCATTTGCTCCATCTGTTCATTGACGATATAATGCTCTGGTGGTCGATGTTTTGCTCCACTTATAATAACATTTTCATTTCTAAATTTGCCAGCGTTTTCATCGTCTATATTTTTAAGTACTAATTGATGAATGTTCTTAATGTTCCACAAAGAGAGAGGTTCATCTTTTATTACGAACTCCTCTAAAAACAGTATGGCATCTTTGTGGTTGATAACCTCCAAATGCTCACGCATAGTCTTACCACCGATTGTTATGCCCTCAAGCACAACTTTGGTCTCGGACATAGTAAGAGTATTGCCCTCAATAGCATTTGAATTATACGTCCATTCAACAAGCATATTTTCGTGTAATGATTTTAGTGTGTGTTTAGGCAACGGTCTAAATTCATCAAGCTTTTTCTTTTTTGCATCTATTGTTTCAAAATTCATAATATGCCTCCACTATTAAATCGATAAACATAATCTAATTAGTTTATTATATCGTCAATTGTTAAATTCTGCAATACCTACACGATATTAATTAAAAATATCCGCTACCTTTTTTTATTAAAAGGAAAGCGGATATCTTTATTTTGTATGGTTTTTTATGCCTTCGTTCTAACGTGCATTCTTTGCTAATCATATGTATGATTGGAACAGAATGCACGTTGCTGGATTTACTGCCGTTCTTCTTGATATTGCTATATTCTCGTAGGTCAAGTGTTGGAATATTTGCACCAATATTAAGTATTATATCAAGCCTTGATACGCCATTTTCTTCTTTTGGATGAATTTCTATACGTTCCAACATTGCGGCAATTAAGCGACTGTTATTAGTATTGGAATCAAAGTTCAAATTATGTTCTATAGCTTTGCGTATTTTTAATAGTTCCTCATTTGTATTTGTTTGCTTTTTCTTTAATGCTGATATCTTTTCTATTTGCTTTTCAAAAGATTCGACTTCAATATTCATTTCGTTATTGCGACGCTGAAATTCTTGCTTGCTCAGTGCTGCATCCATGCAGAGCTCGCAAAAACAGCATTAATTAACCTTAAAAATTTTAATTCAGC
>CAYVWT010000131.1:0-3366 GCA_964455565.1 uncultured Clostridiaceae bacterium
GCATTTTCTAATTCTTTATCGATTATTTCTTCGAGCATTTGCTCGATAACATCATGTACTGCAACCTGCGCAAGCACCAATTCACTAATAAGTATTTGTTTAGCATTATTGAGCATTTTTCGCTCTCCTGTTGATAAACCACGAGTTTTTTCCCTAAGCATAAGTGATTTAACAACATCTGCTACCTCTAATATGTCACCAGTCTTAATTTTAATCATATTTTCTCGATATCGCTTGTTCCAATTCTCATTCATATCAGGTACGGAGTCAGAAAAAACTTGAATAACAGTAAGTGCAGTTTCATTATCTATTACGTTTCTGATACCAATTTCAACAGTATTATTAATAGGAATCATAACCATCATATCGCCAATTGGCATTCTCATAATATAATAAGACTGTTTTTCTTTCAGAAATTTCTTTTCCTCAATTGCTTCAATTATTCCAGCTCCATGCATAGGGTATACAATTTTGTCACCTATGTTATACATCTAACTACCCCCCAAAATGGTTCTGATATAATTATACTACAATTAAAGTAATATGTCAAAAAAATATTTAAGATAGTATGTTTAATGCGTCACGAATATTTGAAACAGTATGTATTTTTACTTTATCTGGCACTACAAGGTTTTTTTCATTCCCCTTTGGAATAATTATAAAATCAAAGCCTAATTTAGTCGCCTCTGCTATTCGTTTGTCGATTGAATTAACTGCCCTAACCTCACCAGTTAACCCAACCTCACCAATTGCAACAACATTTGACGATATTGTAAAATTTTTAAAGCTTGACGCAATCGCAAGTGCAACGCCTAAGTCAGCTGCTGGCTCGTCAATTCTAATTCCACCAATAACATTAACATAAGCATCCTGTGTTGATAAATTAAGCCCAACCCTTTTTTCAAGCACAGCCATTAAAAGAGTAACCCTATTATAATCAATTCCAGTCGACATACGCCTTGGCGATGGGAAATTTGTATGTGTAACAAGCGCCTGCACCTCGGCAAGAACTGGTCTTGTTCCCTCTAATGTACAAATAGCGCACGAGCCACTTATGTTATCTGGCCTGCCCGAAAGTAGCATAAGCGAAGGATTTTCAACCTGCCTAAGCCCTATATCGCACATCTCAAATACGCCAATTTCATTAGTTGAACCAAAACGATTTTTAACACCACGAAGAATTCTGTGAAACTGATGCCTCTCACCCTCGAAATACAAAACGCAATCCACCATATGCTCTAAAACTCGTGGACCTGCAATTGCTCCCTCTTTTGTAACATGACCTACTAAAAACACAGCAATGTCATTTTCCTTTGCAATGCGCATTAACGTCAGTGTAACCTCTCGCACCTGGCTAACGCTTCCTGGCGCTGATGAAAGTTCTGGGCAAAATACAGTTTGAACAGAGTCAATAATAACAATTGAAGGCTTAACCTCTTGTATAGCCTCACATATTGTATCCATATTTGTTTCTGCTAAAAGTAGTAGATTTGTGTTTTGTATGCTAAGGCGCTCTGCTCTTATTTTAATTTGCTTTTGCGATTCCTCAGCAGAAGCATATAAAATATTTGATGTTGTGTCTATTGTTTCGCACATTTGCAATAACAAGGTTGATTTTCCAATTCCAGGGTCGCCACCTACTAATATTAAAGAGCCTTTTACAATTCCACCGCCTAAAACTCTATCAAATTCAATAATTCCTGTTTTTACTCGTTCCTCGTCTGTTAATTCAACATCCTTTAATTTTTTAGGGACTGATTTTTTATTATTAAAAACAACCTTTGAAGATGTTTTTTTGTCAAGCTCTTTTGTTTTTTCCTCTACCATTGAATTCCATACACCACAAGCAGGACATTTGCCAAGCCATTTAGGCGATTCATATCCACACTCGTTGCAAAAAAATATCGTCTTATTTTTCATAATCTCATTCCTTTAAGTAATATAATAATATGTTACACTATAATTTTTCTTTTGTCTACAATTACATATTTTGTATTCATTTGTTACAATTATATAACATTTGATAAAAATGTAAAATTTTTTCTGAATTGCTATTGATTTTTAGTCAAAAATATTGTATATTAGATGGTAGTGATATTTCAACAAAAAAAAGACATATTGTTTATGCAAAGTTACAAAAAATTAAATGTGAGGTGTTTGTATGTTCGATTTTCCCATTGTTATGTGGTTGAACTATTTTGTGCAAATGCTTTTTCTTTTGCTCGGGGCTTACTACTTTGTAATTTCAATTTTTAGCTTTATCCCACGCAGAGAAAAAGAAATCGACAGCACTAGGTTCCATGATTTTGCGCTTCTTGTTGCTGCTCATAATGAAGAACAGGTTATCGAAAATATGGTGGATAGTCTTAAAAAACTTAACTACCCTGATGATAAGTATCAGATATTCGTTATTGCAGATAATTGCTCTGATAACACAGCTAAATTTGCTCGTGATGCTGGCGCAACTGTTTGCGAAAGGTTTGATACAACTGCTCGTGGCAAGGGTTTTGCACTTGAATGGATGTTCTCTAAAATCTTTGCAATGGAAAGAAAGTTCGATTCCGTTGTTATCTTTGATGCTGATAACATTGCTGAAAAGAATTTCTTGATGGAAATTAACAAACAACACAACAAAGGTTATAAGGTTGTACAGGGCTATATTGATAGCAAAAACCCAGATGATTCTTGGATAACATATTCTTACTCCATCGCTTTTTGGTCGGTAAACCGTTTATTCCAACAATCAAGATATAATCTTAACTTTGGTTGTCAGCTTTGTGGTACTGGCTTTTCAGTAGATATTGACATACTTAAAGAAATGGGTTGGGGTGCTACTTGCCTAACCGAAGATATGGAATTTACAATGAAACTTGCTCTTAATGACGTTAACGTTGCTTGGGCTAATGACGCTATTGTATATGATGAAAAACCACTTACGATGTCACAATCGTGGAAACAAAGAACAAGGTGGATGCAAGGTCATGCAGATGTTGCAAGCAGATTCTTCTTTAAGCTTATTAAAAAATCAGTAGTAGAAGGCAAGTTCGTTCCATTTGATTGTGCCTTATATCTACTTCAACCACTTAGAATTATTACTATGGGTATTATAACCATTATGGCTTGGGTTCAAACAGTTTATCCGGAAAGCAACCTTGTTGTTTTCGGATATGTGCCAAAAAATGTTTGGACTCTAATCGTAATCGCTCAATTCTCTTGGACGCCAATCGTTCTGCTTGTCGAAAAACGTGTTACAAAACGTACAATTTGGGGTTATTTAACATACATTTTCTATAACCTTACATGGATACCAATTGCAGTTATTGGTGTTATGAATAAGAATAAAAAAGAATGGTTCCACACACAGCA
>CAYVWT010000132.1:0-3306 GCA_964455565.1 uncultured Clostridiaceae bacterium
TTTAACAATAGGAATTATTCCTGCTGCATTTGAATATAAAGGAATTCCTACTAACACAGCAAGGAACACTGAAAACGGATTATCCCTTCCTGCATACTTTGCAAGCCAGCCCTCAGGCGCCCAGCCATGCATAACTGCGCCGATTGCAATACCTATAACAACATACGGCGATATATATTTTATTATATCACAAACATATTGCCATGCATCTGTTAGCCTTTGCTCCCATAAAATATTTTCAACTTCATTATTGCCAGTTTTGGCATCATATACATATTCTTCAACATATTTTTCCATTTTCAGCTTCCCAATAATAATTCCTGCTATTATAGCAACTGTTAGCCCAGTTATTATATATAAAAGAGCAATCTGCCAGCCAAATAACCCCCAAAGCATAACTATTGCAATTTCGTTTATCATTGGCGAGGATATAAGAAACGAAAGAGTTACGCCAAGTGGTATTCCTGCCTCTAAAAACCCTATAAAGACAGGCACAGCCGAACATGAGCAAAACGGAGTTACAATTCCTAATAGCGCAGCAAAGACATTTCCTAAAAATCCTCTTTTTTTCCCCTCGCCAAGCAACTTTCTTGTTTTTTCTGGCGTAAAAAACCCTCTAATAATTGAAACAATAAATATAATTACAGTAAGCATTAAAAATATTTTTAAGGTGTCATAAAAGAAAAACTGAACAGCACCTCTGTAATTATCATTATCAATAATGCTCGTATTCGTTTTAAATATGCTAAGTACAAATTTAATTATAGCAGTAAACCCATAGCCGAAAATATCAGCCAATTTATTAAGCACCCAGTCGATAGCCCCAAACATTTTAGCCACTCCTTTTAATTTTCAATAGTTGTAATTTCGCTTAATACCCTTTTTGCCTTCTCTGTTCCCTCGTTTGATAGCGAATAATATGTCCACTTACCCTCTTTTCGAGCAAAAACTATGCCGCTTTCAACTAATATCCTCATATGGTGAGATAATGTTGATTGTGAAATACGCAATTCACTTAATATTTTAAAAGTGGCTTTTAGTAATAACCTAAAAACCACTTTTATAATTAATTATTTTGCAAGTTTTTCTAAAAGTTCTGCACTTCTTTCAACGAAACTTGACATTTCTTCAGTAGAAAGTGGAGCATGGCAAATTCTTGCAATATCATATATTTGTTTGCAAATTAGGCTTTTTTCAGCCTCATCAGAAACATTTTCTATTGCTTGCACAACCTTGCTATCAGTATTTAGAACCAATGTATACAACTGTGGCATATTAAAGCCTTTTCCAAACATTCGTGTCATATCACTCATTCTGCGAGATTCTTCATCTTGAACAATTAGGGCAGGAAGCGAGGTTTTAAGGCTTGATGTGGTTATTTTTAAATCGTCTTTTCCTAATGCTGTTTTAAATAATGTCACTAATTCCTCGTTGTCTGCTGTTTCCTCTGGAACTGTGTCAATTCTAACAAACTTCCATTTTTCCTTTTCTTCAAGTAAGGTTATAAAATGAGTGTCGATTATATGTGGCATTATAAGAGCAGTTTTTCCACGCTCTTTTAAAATTTTAATATACTGTGCCTGCTGATGTTCGTCAGTTGCATAGGTAATCGATTTATCACTTTTTTCTGCATATTCAGTTAACACTACATACTCACCATCTGTTGTTTTTGCTTGAAGTATGGACTTTAAACGGTCATAAAACTTTTCATCACGCATACAGCCATATTCAATGAATGGTGAAATATCAGACCAATAATTATTAAAGCTATCACGCTCGTCCTTTTGCATTGAAATTAGCTTATCTGCAACTTTTTTTGTAATATGTGCTGAAATTTTAGTAACATAGCCATCATTTTGTAAAAAGCTACGGGATACATTAAGCGGAAGCTCTGGGCAGTCGATAACACCTTTTAAAAGCATTAAAAATTCCGGTGTAACCTCTTTAATATTTTCTGCTACAAACACTTGATTATTAAATAATTTAATCTGTCCCTGTGCAGATTCAAATTCGTGAGTAAGCTTTGGAAAATATAATATACCCTTTAAATTAAACGGATATTCAACATTTAGGTGAATCCAAAATAATGGGTCGTTCATATCACTAAAAATTCTATGATACAATTCCTTATATTCCTCGTCTGTGCAATCACTTGGCTGTTTTGTCCAAAGTGGCTTTGTGTCATTAACTGGTTTTTCGTCTTCGTTTAAGTAAATTTCCCAAGGCAGGAAGCCACAATATTTAAGCAGAATAGAACGAAGCATATGTGGCTCTAAAAATTCTTCTCCATCACTTGATATGTGAAGTGTTATTGTTGTGCCACGCTCGCTTTTATTACTATCTGACAGTTCATATTCAGTTCCACCCTCGCACTTCCAATGAACAGCTGGTGCGCCAGTATATGATTTTGTATCAATTTCAACCGTGCCTGCAACCATAAATGCAGAATAAAAGCCTAAACCAAAGTGACCAATTATTTGGCTTTGTTCATCTTTTTCTTGATATTTTGCTAAAAATTCCTCTGCGCCAGAAAAAGCAACTTGATTTATATATTTGGTAACCTCTTCCTCTGTCATACCTATGCCATTATCGGTTATTGTTATAGTTTTTTCCTCTTTGTTACAGGTTATTTTAATGCGAAAATCATCGCCTTCTGCATTTGATTCACCTAATGCTTTTAGCTTGTTAAGCTTGGTTATTGCATCACAACCGTTAACTACAAGCTCTCTTAGAAAAATATCCTTATCCGAATAAAGCCATTTTTTAATTATCGGAAAAATATTTTGTGTATGCACTTCTATATTGCCCTTTGCGTTCATTAAAATCACTCCTTTTCTACTCAGTATTTTAGCAAAGTAAACTTTATATGTCAAGTATCTAATTACAACCAAAAGCAGTGTAATTTTTTTGTTAGGCTTTTGTGATACAGCCCCTTTTTTTAATCTAATGATTTTCTAACTCTTAAAGATGCAATTGTAAGTAATATAACAGTAATTAACGCAAGGGGAATTACTTGTGGCAAAAGCTGTGAAAGGCTTGACCCTTTAAGCACAACACCTCTTAAAATAGACACAAAATATGTAAGGGGAATAACATTACCCATAGCTGATACAAAAGGTGGCATTGCCTCCCTTGGGAATATAAAGCCTGTTAGAATAATGCTTGGCAAAAGAATGACGAAACTTCCAAGCATTGCCTGCGTCTGATTTTGTGCGAATGTGGAAATTAACATTCCCAATGATAATGAGCAGACAACAAACAAAAGCCCAAGCAAAATTAAGAGCGTTATACTTCCTACTATATTTA
>CAYVWT010000133.1:0-3301 GCA_964455565.1 uncultured Clostridiaceae bacterium
CTCCTTTTATACTTCGATTTCAATCTTTTCCACAAAAAATTCCTTGCCAATTTCTGTTGGAGAACCATTTTGATGGCATATAGGGCATTCAAAAGAATATTTTGGTCTATCAAAATTGATTTGGCAAGTATTACAAAATAATTCCGACCTAACCACACGAATGTGAAGTTTAGCGCCGTTTGTAATGCTATCATGTGAAATAACATCAAAATACATTTGAATAGATTCACCAATAAAGCCCGACATATCTCCAACAACTAAATATATGTCCGTAACCTTTAAAGCATTATTTTGTTTAGCATTTTCCTCTGCAATTTTAATTACCTTACAAGTAACACCATATTCATGCATAATATTTTATTGCTCTTGCTCTGCTGCAAAATGGTCTGTTGCTTTGTCAGTTGAAGGGGCTGTATATTTATTTTCCATAGTTAAGCACTTTTTAGGGCATAAATCGACGCACGCACCGCAAGCAACACATTTTGTACGAGTAATATCCCAGCTTTTTGCGGTACGGTCAACAGCAAGTGCGCTTGCAGGACACGCCTTAGAGCATAACCCACAGAAAATACAATCATTTATTTCTATACCAATATGACCTCGAGTATTTTTATAGAATTCTCGTGGCTTTATAGGGTACATTTTTGTTGCTGGCTTTGAAAACAGACTTTTAAATATAGTTATTGACATTTCAAAAATAGACATTAAACTACCATTAGCCTTTCTGGCTCACCAATTTACCTAAACCCTAATCGTGAGCCAGATAGGGTGAATACCAAGGTTAATTATCTCTCTGTGCAACTAATGCAAGGATCAATTGTTAGTACAAGCACTGGTACATCTGCTAAGTCACAGCCCTCGAGCATTTTAACAAGAGGTGGAACATTAGTAAAAGTAGGTGTTCTAACACGAACTCTATCTAAGAACTTCGTTCCATTCGCCTTAACATAGTAAATAACTTCGCCACGAGGTTGTTCTAAGCGTGAGAAAAATTCACCCTGTGGGTTGCCCTTAACAGCTACACTTATTTCGCCCTCTGGAATTTTTGCTATTGCTTGTTTTATAAGGTCCATTGATTGAAATATCTCGTTTATTCTTACAACACAACGAGCATAGCTATCACCAGCAGTTTCAACAATTGGCTCAAAATCAAGCTCTGCATAAGCAGCATAGCCTAATTTTCTTAAATCCTCACTAACACCACTTGCCCTAAGAACAGGTCCAACTGCGCCAAGAGTATATGCTTCCTCTTTTGTTAATACACCAACACCAACTAAACGATGGCGAACGGTTGCATCATTTATAAATACAGAGGCAAGCTCTTTTGTTTCAGGCTCAATTTCTTTTAATACATCAATAGCCTTTTTAAGTAGATCAGCGTCCCAATCTTTTCTAACGCCACCAACTAAGCAGGCTGAAAATATAACTCTACCACCTGTTGCTTCTTCCATAAGGTCAAGAATTTTTTCCCTTACCTTCCAAGTATGCATAAATAAGCTTTCAAAACCAAAAGCATCAGCTAAAAGCCCAAGCCATAATAAATGACTGTGTATGCGAGAAAATTCTGCACCAATTGTGCGAATATATAGCGCACGCTTTGGCACTTCAACCTGCATAATTTCTTCAATTGCTTGGCAATATCCCATACCATGCATATAGCTGCAAATACCACAAACTCTTTCAATAACATAAGTATATTGCTTATAATCTCTTACTTCTACTAATTTTTCCAAGCCACGATGGATAAACCCAATGCTCGGAATAGCTTGTACCACTTTTTCATCCTCTAAAACCAAATCTAAATGAATAGGCTCTGGTAGAACAGGATGTTGAGGGCCAAACGGTATCACAGTTTTTTTAGACATTTTAATCTCCATTCCTGCTAACGTGCAAATTATTTTTATTTAAATGGGTTTTCCACAGATACCTTATATAGCTTACCTTTAAAATCAACCAACATATCTGTAACTTCAATGTCAAATAGCTCTGCTATTTCATTTTCATAAATAAATGCTCCACCATACAAGTTTTGTATGCTTGGAACATGATTAGAGTTTTCAACTATTATTCTAAAATTATGAAAATTGTATTGAACGTCAAAAGTATAGTTAAGTTCATAAGTGCCTTCACCAGTTTTTGTGCAACCAATTTGAACAAGGCGACAACCCTTGTTCTTCATTTCTGCAGTCTTTGCTAATAATTCATCAGTTTTAATTATTATAGTTTCTTGTTTTTCTATCATAACTTACCTCCACATATACTACATACTATTTTTTATCCTGCTTCTTTTTTGCTTCTTGGTCTTCATATTTCTTTTCCAAAATTCCAAGGCTTGTTAAAATTCCATCAATAATTGATTCTGGCCTTGCAGCACAACCAGGAACGTAAACGTCAACTGGAATAAGCTTATCAATTCCACCCATAACATTATAACAATCAGCAAACACACCACCAGATGTGGCACAAACGCCTACTGCTACAACAACCTTTGGATTTGACATTTGGTTGTAGATATTTAAAACAACCTCTTTATTTTGCTCATTTAACGAGCCTGTAATTACCAAAATATCTGCATGCTTAGGATTACCAATATTTAAAATACCAAAACGCTCAACATCATATATAGGTGTAAGACAAGCCAAAACTTCAATATCGCAACCATTACAGCTTGATGCATCATAGTGAACTAACCAAGGTGATCTCTTCAAAAACGCCATTTATTTCCACCCCATTTTCAAAACATATAAAACTACAATATTAGTTATTCCTAAAACACCTGCAATTAACCATGATGACTTAAATACCAATTGCCATTTAAACCTTGCGCTTACATTATCTACAACAATTGAAAAGAAATATACAACCAAGGTCATAAATAAGCCTAAAATAGGGTTAAATGCGAAAAATAAATACACAACACCTAATAAGAATATATTCTCATACCAATGTGCAATCTCTATCATAGCAAGAGTTTTACCTGTAAATTCAGTTGTAATACCTCTAACAATTTCTTGATGCGCATGATGTGACATTGATAAGTCAAATGGTGATTTTCTGAATTTTATGAAAAGTATATACACAAAACCAATGAAAATTCCTGGTAAATATACAATAACAGGAATACCCTTGTTAATAATATCCTGTAATGAAAAACTACCAGTTGCCATAAATATTCCAATTGCTGTAAGCAGAACCATAGGCTCGTAAGACATCATAAGCAGTAGCTCACGTTCAGCACCAATGTAGCTATATGGAGAATGCGTGCAGTAGCCACCCAAAACCAAGAAAATACTTGCCAAGG
>CAYVWT010000134.1:0-3236 GCA_964455565.1 uncultured Clostridiaceae bacterium
GTGGGTTTGTTCCATTTGTAAGAATCGATTTAGAGCAGAGGGTTAACCCGTTTTTGCAAATGAAAACTGCGAAAAGTTTTATAGTTTGCCTTTTTAAATATATTGATGGTGATGAACAAAATGTAGCAAAATATGCTAAGGGTGGCGATTATCACCCGTATGTTAAGGATAAATTAAGAAAAATCTGCGAATATATTGGGCAAAATTACAAATATAAATTGTTTGTTGATACTGGCACTATGTGTGATAAACACCTTGCATACCTTGCTGGGCTTGGGTACTTTGGAATGAATAATTTGCTTTATGCTAATGGCTTGGGCACAAGGTTTTATATTGGCTCAATCTTAACAGATATGGAGCTTGAAGCTGATACTCCTCTTGAAAAGGCTTGTTTTAAATGCGGTAAATGTATTGAAAGCTGTGTTGCGCTTGGGCAGAATTTTGAATTTGATGTTAATAAATGTGCATCATATCTTAATCAAAAGAAAGAAGAGCTTACAGAAATTGAAAAACAAATCGTGAAAAAATGTGGATATAGCTTAGGCTGTGATGTATGTGCTGATGTGTGTCCACTTAATTTGGAGGATAATTATGTTAGAAAATATG
Source organism: uncultured Clostridiaceae bacterium (assembly GCA_964455565.1). GTDB lineage: Bacteria > Bacillota > Clostridia > Monoglobales > Firm-18 > CAYVWT01. Next base: position 607 of record CAYVWT010000134.1, read on the forward strand.
AATAGTTATATTACTACATATTCAAAAATACATTTTACACCTATTTCACCTAAGGCTAATGATATTAAAATTGAAGATATTGGACATGCTTTGTCGTTAATGTGCCGAGCAAATGGACATTTCAAGAAATTTTTTTCTGTTGCGCAGCACTCAATAAATTGTGCAATTGAGGCTAAAGCAAGAGGTTATTCAAAAAGATTACAGCTTAGTTGTTTGCTGCACGATGCCAGCGAAGCCTATATTTCTGACATTACTAGACCAATTAAAAAGCACCTTCCTCAATATATCGAATTCGAGGATAGGCTGCAAAATGAGATTTGGAACAAGTATTTAATTGAACCACTTACTGATGAAGAAAAAAGACAAGTATTTGAAATTGATGATTCAATGTTATATTACGAGTTTCTGCATTTTATGGGAGAACAGGTTTTAAATTATACACCCAATATAAAAGTAATTCCTAATTTTGACTTTAAAGCATTTGATATTGCTGAAAAGCAGTTTATTTCTATTTTTAAAAGTTTGATGAGCAAAGAAAGAGATTTCTTATGTGTTGGGGTAGATGGATATAAAGGCGAGTGGTTAGCTGTTGCAATTTCCACTGATACCTTTGAAGTTGCTAAGTTTAAAACTATAGACGAAATATGTAGAAAATATAATAACGCCGACTCCCTACTTATAGATATTCCAATTGGGCTCCCTGAAAATAAAGTTGAAGCAAAAAAACGACCAGATAATGAACTAAGAACATTACTTGCGAAAAAGTCATCAAGTGTATTTAATACACCTTTCAGACAAATTGTGTATGCTGATGATACAAAACAAGCATGGGAATTAAATCGTGAGTTGGAAGCAAAGCAAAATCCAATTAGTATGGCATTATGCAAATCAATAAAACAGGTTGACGTTTTTTTGCAAAGAAATCCTGTTTGGAAAAACAAACTGATCGAAAGTCATCCAGAATATGGTTTTTATTTGCTTAATCAATGTGTTCCATTAAATGATAGTAAGTTAGATGGTGTAGGTCTGCAAAGTAGAATTGATATTTTGAAGATTTATTATCCTGACACACAAACAGTGATAGACGTATTTTTAAAACAAAATAAATTCAGAAAGAAAATTGATGATGTTTTAGATGCACTTTGTCTTGCAGTAGTTGGTAAATTGGGTTGTGAAAATGGTTTTGAAACAATACCTAATATACCTTTTCAAGATGGTACGGGGTTAAAAATGCAGATAATTATTTATAAAAAATAAAATAAGAATAGTAGAAATGGAGACAAAATGTTAGAGAAAAACAGTGAATATATAATTGATATTACAGGAACAGGCGCAGACGGTGAGGGCGTTGGAAGGAAGGATGGGTTCGCAGTTTTCGTGCCTTTCGCTTTGCTTGGGGAAAAGGTTAAAATTAAAATTCTTAAATCTCAAAAAACCTATGCATTTGGTAAGTTGTTAGATGTTATAGAGCCATCGAAGCACCGCACAGAGCCTAAATGTAAATATTTTTATAAATGTGGTGGTTGCTCTTTTTGGCATGCAGATTATGAGGCAGAGCTTGAATATAAAACGCAAAAGGTTGCAGACTGCATCAAACGTATAGGTGGCTTAGATGCAGAAGTCCTGCAAACTATCGGCGCAGAAAGCTGTGAACGCTATAGAAATAAGGCTCAATTCCCTGTTACCCCTGAGGGAATAGGCTTTTTTGCGCAAAGAAGCCATAGGCTAATTTCAATTGATGATTGTATTATTCAAAATGAAGTAAATGAAGAAATTTTAAATACAGTTCGTGAATTTATGTTTGAATTTGCAATAAGACCATACGATGAAACCCAGCATATAGGCGATATAAGGCATATTTTCACAAGGGTTGCCGAGGAAACTGGCGAAATTATGGTTTGCATAGAAAAAAAAAAAAAAAAGCTACGCCATAGTGATGAATTAGTTAAAAGATTATGTCAGTTAAATTCTAATATAGTTAGCATTATTCAAAATATAAATCAAGAAAAAACAAATGTTGCGCTTGGCAGTACAAGCATACTACTTTATGGCAAGCCATTTATAAAAGACAAAATTGGTGATTTGCAATTTGAAATATCACCACATTCTTTTTATCAAGTAAATCACAAGCAAACAAAAGTTATGTATGATAAAGTTGTAGAGTTTGCAGACCTAACAGGGTCTGACACAGTTTTTGATTTGTATTGTGGAATAGGAACAATTTCATTATATGTAGCGCAATATACAAAAAAGGTAGTAGGAGTAGAATGTGTAGAGCAAGCAGTTTTGGATGCACGCAAAAATGCAGAATTAAATGGAATTACAAACGCCGAATTTTATATAGGAAACGCTGAAGAAATTGCAGAAACCTTAGGCAATGCGGACGTAGTTATTGTTGACCCTCCAAGAAAAGGGTGCGATGAAAAATTGCTAAAAACTATTGCGCAAATTGCTCCAAAACGTGTAGTCTATGTGTCATGCAACCCAGCAACCCTTGCCAGAGATTTAAAAGTCTTAAAAGAATTAGGGTATATTGCAAACACCATTCAACCAATTGATATGTTCCCAAGAAGTCCACACGTTGAGAGTGTTGTCTTGCTAAGTGCGTCCAGCTTAACTAATAAATGCTA
>CAYVWT010000135.1:0-3167 GCA_964455565.1 uncultured Clostridiaceae bacterium
TATTATATGTGCAATAATTTTTGCTATGGGGATACTTAAAAAAATTCCACCCTTTGATATGCTAATGACTTCTGTTAGCTTAGCTGTTGCAGCAATTCCAGAGGGGCTTCCTGCAATTGTCACAATTATGCTTGCGATAGGTGTTCAAAAAATGGCAAAGAAAAATGCCATTATTCGAAAGCTTCCTGCTGTGGAAACACTTGGTAGTGCCTCGGTTATATGCTCGGACAAAACAGGCACATTAACGCAAAATAAAATGACTGTTGTGGACATTTTCGGCGAAAATGATTTTGTAATTTCACTTGCTACACTTTGTAATAATGATAGTGATGCAACTGAAAGGGCTTTGATTGTAGCCGCCGAAAAAATTGGTAAAAACAAAAATAAATTAGACAAGGAATTCCCAAGAATATCTGAAATACCTTTTGATTCAAGCAGAAAGCTTATGACTACTGTGCACAAAATAGGCAATAAATATAGAATAATAACAAAGGGTGCACCAGATGTTTTACTTGAAAATTGCATAATTTCAAGTGAAACAAAAGCAAGCATTATAAGGCAAAATAATTTAATGGCAGAAAGGGCGCTAAGAGTTATCGCAGTAGCATATTCAGATGTTACAGTTGTGCCTAAAAATCCAGAGCAGAATTTAGTATTTGCAGGGCTAATAGGTATGATTGACCCTCCAAGACCAGAGGTTAAAGAGGCTGTAAAAATATGCAAAAATGCAGGAATAAAGGCAGTAATGATAACTGGTGACCATATTGCAACAGCGGTGGCAATAGCAAGCGAAATCGGCATTATGTCTGGAAATGATAAGGCTATGACAGGCGCAGAATTATCAAAAACAAGCGAAGAGCTTCTGCAAAAAAATATATTTAACTATTCTGTGTTTGCGAGGGTTACGCCAGAGCATAAGGTGAGGATTGTTAAAGCCTTCCAAAGCAGGGGAGCTGTGGTTGCGATGACAGGCGACGGTGTTAATGATGCCCCTGCACTAAAAGATGCAGATATTGGCTGTGCTATGGGAATAAGTGGAACAGACGTTGCAAAGGGTGCGGCGGATATGATTTTGACAGACGATAATTTTGCAACAATTGTTGAGGCTGTGCGAGAGGGTAGAGGAATATATGCAAATATACGCAAGGCTATACATTTCTTGTTATCAAGTAATATTGGTGAAATATTAACGATATTTACTGCAATATTTATGGGTTGGCAAGCGCCACTTCTTGCAATTCAACTGCTTTGGGTAAATTTGGTGACAGATTCACTACCTGCAATAGCATTAGGTGTTGATGTTGTTGATGAAAATATTATGACAAAAAAACCGATTAATAAGAAAAAAGGGCTTTTTGCTGATGGCTTGGCACTTACAATAGTTTTAGAGGGCATTATGATTGGCGTGCTTTCACTTATTGCTTTTAGCATTGGGAATAATAAATTTGGTGATTTGGCAATAGGACGAACTATGGCATTTGCTGTGCTTAGCTTGTCCCAGCTTGTTCATTCATTTAATATGCGTAGTGAAGATTCGCTATTTAAAATTGGCATATTTAGCAATATTTATTTGGTGGGGGCATTTGTAGTTTGTGGCTTATTGCAGGTTATGGTTATATCCGTTCCAGCATTTGCAAGCATTTTCAAGGTCGTGCCACTTAATGTGTCACAGTGGAGTGTGGTTGCAATGCTTTCAATTTTGCCTTTAATAATTGTAGAAGCACAAAAATGGGCAGGGAAAGAGGATAATAAGGTAACCGAAACGGATAAATTTAACATTAAGCGAAAATTAGTATAAAACTAAAACTATTACACATAATATTATTGGTGAGGCATATACGCAACAAACCTAAAAACATACATTTATGTATGAGTATATACCTCATAAGGACGGAGTACAGACTCCGTCCCGTCTAACATAATGTTAGAGAATATAAAAAACCGTTTAACCAAAAAGGTTAAACGGTTTTTTCGTGTGGTACGCCATGCAGGAGTCGAACCTGCGACCTATTGATTCGTAGTCAATCACTCTATCCAGCTGAGCTAATGGCGCAACTGCCTTGCTATTGTAACACATACATTTTCAAAATGCAAGTGTTTTTTTTGAAAAATTAGTATAATTTGTGTGATTATAGCCTATTATAGATAATTCATTTCATTGACATTGAACACTAAGTTTGGTATTATTAATAGAAATATATGCACCACTAATTTAACACATCGGAGATGTTAACTATGAATATTACAGAATTGTCAATCAAAAGACCATCGGCAATTATTATGTTTGTTGTACTAATTATTGGCTTAGGACTTTTTGGGTACTCTCAAATGGGCGCTGACCTGCTTCCTGCAATTAATGTGCCTGTAATTACTATTTCTACTACATATCCTGGTGCTGGGGCGGACGAAGTGAAAAAGGACATAGTAAAGCCTATTGAGGACGCTATAGCCGGCATAAGTGGTATTGATACTATAAGCTCGAGTGCCCGTGAGGGATATGGGCTTACTGTTTTGCGTTTTACAATGGAAACAGAAATGAACACAGCATTTATAGACGTGCAAAAGGCATTAGATGCAACTGCTTCAACCCTGCCAAAGGATGCTTCAAAGCCTGTTTTGTATAAGGTGGATTTAAACCAGTTTGCTGTGCTTACTGTTGCGCTATCTGGCGATGTGCCTTATGACGAGCTGTATAATCAGGCAAACATAATAAAAACTATGGCAGAGAAAATTCCTGATGTCGGTAATGTTTCTGTTGTCGGTGGCGAAGATAAACAGCTTATGGTTTATGTGGATAAGACTGCGCTTGAATATTATAAAATTGATATAAATACTGTAATGAACAATATAAGAGGGCAGAATGTTAATATGCCTGCTGGTGAAATTCAGCAGAAAAATGGTAGGCAAACCCTTAAAATTATAGGTGAATTTAAAGATATTAATGATGTAAAAAATATGCTTGTTCCCATTGCAGGTGGAGGAAGCATTAGGCTTGGCGAAATTGCAGAGGTAAAGCTTGAATATCCAGAGGCAAAGCAAATTTTAAAATTAAATGGTGAAAACACAATTGGCATAAACTTTCAAAAGAAAAGCAATGCAAATGTTGTAAAGGCTGTTGAGGCTATAAAAAAACAGCTTACAGAATTAGAAAAAACCTTGCCAAAAGG
>CAYVWT010000136.1:0-3127 GCA_964455565.1 uncultured Clostridiaceae bacterium
CAAGGTATGATTTTTCTGGGTTAGACACAACATATTACCAATTGGTGTTTGATTTACAACAATTATTGCAAAGTTGTGATGAGGATTAATGATCAGCCAAAGTTAAAAACAACAATATTAACAAAGCAGGGGCGCTTTGGCTGCAGAATTATTGCATATAAGGTGCCTGTGCGGATAGGAGGAATATCAAATGTCATTTATACAAACGTTATACACAGATGAAAAATTAAATAATAATTACATTCTTATTTGGTGCTTAAAAACAAAGAAGTCAAATTGGTTTAAGTCGAGCAAAGAAGCAGATAAATTTGTAGAAAGCACACCAAGGAATGCAGATTATTACATTGGTGTTGGACTATCACCAAAGAATTATGGAGATTATAGGCGCTGTGATGCGAAGGATATAACAGCAATAACTGGAGCCTATTTGGATATTGATATATTCCAAGAGGAAGCTCATAAGAAACATAATTTACCGAAGACAATAGATGAAGCTCTAAGAATAATTGATGGTATGCCAGTGCCAACATTTATTATACATAGTGGCCACGGCTTACAGGGTAGCATCAAATAACCTATGAAAAGTCAAACCCTTGACAGGCGATAACAAAAATGCTTAAAAAGTATGCCGAGGGTGAGTGGTTTGGATAATTGAGCATAGCAAGCACACCCTCGTGGTTGGCATTGTAGCATTTTTGCCATTGCCCATCAAGGGTGTTGACTACCAACGAATTGCCTCAGGCTCGTGAAATGGATAATTGTTGTGATTTAATGAAATCCTCACTCATCTTAATAAGGTGAAGCCATTTGGCAGGCATATTTTCAATGTTTTGCAGCTCTGGAATAACTACTGGAACACTCATTTTAAGTGCTTGATGTGGTCTTAGGAAATTGTAAAACGCAGTGAATAACACAACGTGAGAAACAGCACCAAGCTCGCTGCCAAAGCCTGTTGTAGAGTTGTAGCTCCATTTGTAAGTACGGTTTAGGCGTTCGATGATTTGTTTAAGTGGACGAAATTCAGTTGATACCTCGTCATCGTTTGTAAGTCCCACAACCTGCGTAATATCAAATAAAATTCCACGCTGTGCAAACCACTGTTGTGCAAGCAAATATATTGGATTGCCGTCAGTGATTAGATTAAGTCTTTCAGGGATTTCGCATAGCTTAATTAAAACATCGTTAAGTGCATAAATGGCTGACTTGTAATCACGATTTTTCTGTACACGGTTTGACAAGATGATTTTCTTAACACTATCAAAGAAAAAGAAAATATAATTCCACTTTCCTTTGATTTTAATATATGTTTCATCACCGCAAAAACTGTTAGACAGCTCATAAGGGTAGTTATCCACAAATGGTTTAACCCTTGGAGCAACTGACTTACAGTAATTATCAACCGTTTGGTGTGACACCTTCACGCCGTGAATATCGTACATTATTGCGGCAACCTTTTTAAGTGGCATACCGTAGTTTATGCGATAGGTTAAGATTAGCCCCAAAACGTGTGGCGTGGCTTTGATGTCAGGTAAATCAACGATTGGCATATTATCGTTTTCCTTTGAAAGAGGCGTAAAATCAAAGCGGAACTTACGGAAAATGTAGCGTAATTTGAAAAGATGTGGCTCTCGTTTATACAGCAATAACTGTTCTTTGGACATATTACGCAAATTCTTTTTGCGGTAGCCACAAGAAACATTGTTGCAACGAAAGATGTCAAAATCCTTACGTTGTTTCTGCAAAGTGAGCTTTGAATAACAAAATGGACAGTGTGGCTCATCATCTTTGGAAGGAACAAAAGGAAAGAAGGTTGACTTGCAAACTTTACACAAAAACTGACCTTTACCACCATTGTTATCGTAGATATATTCGTGGGTAGCCCCGCAGTAAGTACAAACGATGCCCACTGGTACAACCCTACCACCACGGCTTTTGACAGGTTTAATGCGGTGGGATTGGATAAGCTCGTTGCAATCGTAGATTTTGTTAGGCTTAGGCTTTTCGAAAATTGGCAGTGGGTCAACAGACAGTTTGGTAAATGGTTTGTAAGTACAACTTTTGGACTTTGGCTTGTAATTTTTGCCGAACAACAGAATGCACAGGCAGTTTATCACCTGTTGTTGATAAGAAATTAGAATTAAAAGCCACGAAATAATATTTTGCATATAACTTGCTCCTTTTTTGTGTTGGTAGCTTAAAATTTACTCCCTTTTAGGGGGAGGAGCAAGTTGTATATATAAAAAAGTTGAAAAAATAAGAAAAATCAACGAAAAATAGGTGCTGTCCGTTGATTTTACATTAAAAAATTTGACAGTACCGCTTACAGGTATGGTGGCTATTTGATGAAATATGGAACTTTGCAAATTCAGAGGAACATGATAAGGCTGCTACATTTACAAAAGCGTGGACGGATTTGGCAAGGACAAATGCTGCAAAACTTGGCTATGATGTTGATAGCACTGGCGATTTATCACGGGTGCTTCGAATACCTGGGACTGTAAATAATAAAATCCCAAGTGAGCCGGTGGCAGTTACTATTTATGAAGAAAGCAATATAAGGTATAAAAAAGAAGAGTTGTTTTCGCTTTGTACACCGTTTAATGAAATAAAATCGAAATCAACAATAGTTACAACATATACCCCAGTGGAATTGGACGAAAATGCTGTGCCTCCATTTGATAAGTTTAATCAACTTATTAATAACAATGTAAAGTTAAAAAAAACATTTAACTATCAGCGTAAGGATTTGCAAGACCAATCACCAAGCTCCTATGATTTTTCCTTAATAATGCAGACAATCAAAGAAGGCTGGAGCGATGAGGAGATAACTGCTCTGCTCATAAGTTTTAGGAGGACGAATAAGCACGATTTGAAACTTGATAGAAATGATAATTACTATACTAGAAGTATTAAAGAAGCAAGAAATAAATATGCTGAAAAATTAGCTGAGAGTGACTTTAAGAAAGAAACACTATCTGAGTTGATTAAACTCGAAAAACTGGACAGTGGCGAAATGAGTACTTGTGACATTATTCGTACTCTCAATGAGCGGCTGAATATTGAAATGCTATGTATCACTAAATATTTAACCGATCCGCCACAGTTTCGTTTAGTTATGCAAGACGAC
>CAYVWT010000137.1:0-3126 GCA_964455565.1 uncultured Clostridiaceae bacterium
TGTTAATGGTAACGTTATGTTTGGGAACTTTGCAGCAGGTGGCTTTAGCAGCTCCGAATCTTTACACTACTTATGGGAATGGAATCACCACAAATCTTGGGGTTGTTGCTACAACGTCTACCCCTTATGTATCTTCTAAAATGACAGACTTTGGATTTTGGATGAATGGAATAGTTACAGGTGGCAATCTTGATATGACTACTGTAAATACAAATACAATAAAAATAACTAATTCCGACGGTACACCTGTAACTGGATTATCTTATTCTGTTGCTGCAACTACGGGTGTTACGGCGAGAGTAAGTGCAACCATTGCACAACCGTTTGAGTTTAAACCAGGTGCGTATAAGGTAACAGTTTATAAGGATGTTAGTGGTACGCCGGCAGGTGTTAAAGACACTGGTGGAATCACATTAGGAAGTAATTTAGTGTTAAATTTTACTGTGGCTAGTATTATTTCAGGTGATAATGACTTGTCATGGCCTGTATACAATAATGCAACAAACATAGATGTTACATTAAGAGAATTTATTGTTACTTTTCCTTATGAAGCAAGCTCTTCCTCAGTAAACACAACTAATATTCAATTTACGAAAGCTGATAATACTGCGGTTAAGGGAGGTTATTCAGTTGTATTCCCGTATAATAGTGATTATACAAAGTGCAAAATAGTAAGTGGCAATCTGGAAAACAATACTGGATATAAAATCGCATACAGCAATATAAAAAAGAAAAGCGATAACACAGCAATTACGGATTCGACCACTTCGTTTACAACAACTACTTCGAAACAATCCGTAAATGAGGACTTTAGCGATAACACCAGATTTCCACTAAATGGGAATCCTGCATCAACTGCATTAACCGATTATATATATTCTAATTCTGGCAGCACGAAGTTTACAGCGATTGACGAAAGCAATGTAGATGCAGAAGTAGTAAATGCAAATAAGATTCTGAAGCTTAATGACACTGCTTCGAGATATATTACTAAGCCACTTGCAAGTGCAGGAAAGGCATTTGTCTTAGAGGGGTATTTCAATCTAAAGGATGTAGCGAGTAACTCTAGTGTAAGGTTTCTGTCAAATGATAAAGGACGTCTTGAGATTGGCTATAGTAATGCAACCACTAGATATTTTAGGATTTATGATAATGCAAACCCATTAACTGGCTTAACTCCTACAAGTAGTATACCTTATGATAAGTGGGTTGGAATAAAGACGGTTGTATACAGAAGTGGAGGCAATTATCTTTTTGATGTGTATTATGATTTTAACGGTGGTACTACCAATGTCGCTGGTACTTCTATAACAGGAACTATTGCTGGTTATACTAAATTAAGCGATGTTAATACAAGCAATTCGAATAGATGGACACTTCTGAAAAAAGGCTACGTAATGAATTTGGTAGCTAGTTACAATAACTTTAATTTTACCTCAACCGGAATACCAGTTGTGAATTTAATGTCTATATATGCAGCAACAAATTCAAGCACGGTTTACAGTGATAATTTTAAAATGTCATATATATCTCATGACCCAAATGTATTAAGTACATCCGTAGTAAGTGGTCAGCAGGTTGGTTTAGGAACAACTTCAATTGATGTTACATTTAATGATGATATGGATGGAAATACTCTTAATAATACAAATGTAGTTTTGTATGATGCAACAACATTACAAAATGTTTCGTATACAGGAAACTATGATTCAAGTACAAGAAAATATACTATTAACTCAACTGATAAATTAATTAAAGACCACAATTATCAGCTTAAATTTACATCAGCCAATATAAAAAATACCGATGGTTACACTTTGAATACTGTTAGTGATATATCATTTGCAGCGGTAAATGATATTACTGTAAATGGCTCAATTAGCTTCGCAACAGATAGTTCTGGCGCTACAGCACTTACTAACTTAGCAGGGAAAACATCAGCTTATGCAACAGTGACATTAAAGAAAAATGTTGTAGCTAATAGGGATGTAGTAATTATAGTAGCATTATATGACAATAATAATACACTTAAAGCAGTAAATGTACAGCCTAAGACACTAACCGCAGATAGCACAACGATTACAGATGTTGGTCTTATAGGTTTAACAGGTAATTTAGCACCACAAGCAAACTGGTATGCGAAAGCTTTCGTATGGGATAATGTTACGTCAATGAAACCAATTGTAGCCACTCCAGGTTATGTAAATGCACAATAATAGCAAATTTTAGGCAGACATATTCTAACTTCACACGGTCAGTTTTTGAAAATTGACCGTGTGTACTATATTTTAACTTGGCTTGAGGGGGAGAAATTCGTGTTATATGCTATGATAAAAAAAGTGATTAGCCTCGTTTTGACCATTAGCTTATTATCAGCAAGTGTAATAAGCTTATCAATAACTGCTGCATGGGCAGATGAAACAACAGCTATAAAAAAGGTTAACACACGTATGTGGGATGCTATTGTAATGAAGGATGGATGCGACTATGCCTATGTAAGAGGTGGAAGGCAAAACATAGATGCCTCAGGTGCTACTCCATATATTACAAACGATATCGGCTTTGTACCCTTGCGATTTTTAGCAGATAGCTTAAATTCGCGTATTGAATGGAATGAGACAAAAACTAATGTAACCCTTTATTATATGCAATACGAATATATCTTTGTGCCAGGTAGCGATCAGATGACAGTTGTTAATCCAAACGGTAATCAAGTGATGAACACATACACAATGCCAGCCGCTGCACAAATGCAGGATGAAAAAATATATGTTCCACTGGATTCGTTTGCAAAGGCAATAAAATTCTTTTATGTGGTAGAACCAAGTGGCTTAATTGTTTTAAGTCATAGCGATTTTTTCGAAGAGCTTCCAGAAATAATTACATACGATGAAATTAAGAATACAACGCTGAACCTATTTGAAGGTGAATTCAATTCCAATAGGACTGAGGCAATATTCTATATAGATATTAAAAAAGGCCGAGATGGACAGTCTGGTTCATATAATAAGCCTTTTAAAACATTAGGAAAAGCACAACAGGCAGTAAAAAGTTATATTGCCGAAAAAGGAATGAATGGCAATATTATAGTGTACTTACATGGCGGAGAGTATTATTTAGATAAGA
>CAYVWT010000138.1:0-3118 GCA_964455565.1 uncultured Clostridiaceae bacterium
CTACCAGAAAAGTATTCTAAAAAGTGGTTATTTATAACATTTACCCTCTTTCTTCCCCAGATATGTCTAACTCGCATTGGGCATATAAAGAAATAATGAGGGCATCATTTGGTTTTAGCGATGATGGCACAGGAAAATTAAAGATTGATGCTGCAAAGAAATTAAAAAGAAGCGAAATAGATTATAATTAAAAAAGATAAGCTCTAATTAGGAAATTTAAAACCCCGTTCTTGCGTTAAATGCAGGGACTGGGTTTTGCATTATAAAAGGCTAAAAGTCCAATTATTACATCATTAATGCCTATTTTACACATTCGATTGACGTTAAAAAGAATTTGTACTATATTGTAACTAAGGAAAGGGTGATTTGATGTTTACTAAACCAATGTTTTATAAAATTGTATCGTTTTTTGTTGTTCTATCTTTAATAACTTCCCCAATAGTAAATGTTAAAGCGGCTGAAAACATTCCTATTACTTTCAAATATGATGATTTTTCAAATACTACTAACTTGAAACTAAATGGGATTGCAATTTCTGAAACCGAAAGTGGTTATTCAGCACTTAGGCTTGCAGATTCAAAAACATGGCAAAATGGTAGTTTTTATTATGGTAATTACGTTTCTTTGGCTAATGAAAAATCTTTTAGCACAATGTTTTCGTTTAAAATCAAAAACCCACAATCAGGCACAAGTGGCGCCGATGGAATAGAATTTGTAGTAGGCACGAATTCTAATAATCTCTGCGAATATGGTGGAGGAATTGGCTATTCAGGTATGGTAAACAGCGTTGGTGTTGAATTTGATACCTTCGACAACGGTTCAAGCTATGGGGATACTTCACTATATCCAAACCATATAGCCGTTAATATTAATGGAGATACAACACACCCGATTGCAAAAATAAAAGAAGCAGATATAGAAGCACTTTATGGTGCTGAGAGTGGTAAATTCAATTTTGGAAATGGTACAAGTAACGGTAATATAGCACCTTTAGCTGGTGCTGAAAAGACATATTTCGCTTGGATTGATTACGATGGTAAGGGCAAAACATTAGCTGTGCGTGTTAATGCTAATTCAAACGTTCGCCCACAAAAGCCAGTAATACAGCAACAAATTGACCTTGGAACTGCTACAATCCTTACAAAGGACAATGTTTTTGTAGGCTTTACTGGTGCAACAGGTGGCTCTTACTCAAAAGAATATATAAAATCTTGGTATTTTAATAATGATTATGTAAAAACCTCAATTGATACTTTGAATAATACATATACAGAGGTACCTAAAATAGAGTTATCGGCTGATAAAGCTACTAATGTAATTACTGCAACTGTTAAAAATTCAAGTGGGTCGGTTGTGGCAGGGGTTCCTGTTAACTTTTCAATATTATCAGGGCCAAAGGCAACCCTTATAACCCCATCAGATGTTATAACAGATGCGAATGGTATTGCAACCGTAACAATAGATGGAAGCAATGTTCCAAAGGGTACGGTTGTTATAAATGGAGCAATTGATGCCTCAATTGGTGGGAATAATGCAACAGTATCAATTGATAATTTTGGAAACGATAATATTATAGCAGTAACATCTGATAGCACAATATCGGCAAGAAAAGGCTCTACATATCAGTTTTCGGGCAAGGAATTTATTAATAATTACACAAGTAACATAACCAATGTTAAGATAATTTCTTTGCCAACAGTCGAATCTGGCACATTAAATAATAATGGAGTTAAGGTAGCTGTCGGTGATGTAATACCTCTTAGCAAGCTTAATTTATTTGCATTTGCAGTTAATTCAAGCTTTGTAGGTAACTCGTCTTTTCAATGGCAGGCAACTAGCGATAATGTTTCTTATTCAAATAGTTCAAATATGAGCTTTAATATTATCGCAAATCATACTCCTGTTACGTCTAATTATTCCACAAGCACAAATATTAATACTTCTGTTAAGGGTAAAATTTCTGCTACTGATGTGGATAACGACACTTTAATTTATTATTTAGCAAACTTACCCTCAAAAGGTACTGTGGAATGCAATTCCACTACTGGAGATTGGGCTTATATACCAAATAATAATGTTAGTGGCTTAGATTCATTTAGTGTATCAGTGTATGACGGTATGGGCAGTCTTGTAACATCGAATGTGTTAATAACGATAGGAGAGCAACCAGTTTCCTCACCTAACCCAACAAGTGGAATTTTATACGAAAGTAGCTTCAATAATAAAGATGGTGTAGTAGGATTAACTGGTATCTGGAACATAAATAGTGGACTCACTCCTACAAGTGGAATTGAAAACAGAGCTATATTTGAAAACACAAACTCTACAGATTATGAGATAACATTAGATGCAACAGCTTCAACAGGTTCAAGTGGTGGATATGGAATATTCTATCACTTAACAAATTTGCAAGCAATAACAGGATATTGCTTTCAGTTTGATATAGGTGCAAGCAAGAGCTTTTTAATTAGAAAGTTTGCAAATGGAAATGAATTATATTCTACACTTAAAACTGCTTCAATGCTAAGTGTAATGGGTGATAGCTTTGATGTTTATGCCACGCATAAAATAGTAATAGCTGTAAAAGGTAGCCATCAAATAATTAAAGTTGACGGAGTGGAAGTATTTAATTTTACTGACAGCACCTATGCTTCTGGTTATGTAGGGCTTCGTTCTTGGTCTAATACTAATGTTAAATTTACAAATATTAATGTTAAAAGCCTTTTACCATTACCAAAATATGAAATTGGAAATAAAGTATGGATAGACAGCAATGGTGATGGACTTTTAAATAATTCTGAGCAAGGGATTGATGGAGTTGTTGTAGCATTATATGACGAAAATAATACCCTATTAGCTGTAACAACTACAAGTAATGGTGGACAATATTTATTTAGTGATTTAGCCCAAGGCAATTACTATTTGCTTTTTAATTTATTTAATGTAGATGGAACTTACACATTTACAACACAAGGTAATGGCGCAAATGTTGATAATGATAGTAATACAAACCCATCAACTGGCAAGACATCACTAATAAATTTAAATGCAAATAATTATACAGTTGATGCAGGCGTTATTTTGGTAGAACCAACACCAACACCAACGCCAACGCCAA
>CAYVWT010000139.1:0-3098 GCA_964455565.1 uncultured Clostridiaceae bacterium
AAAGTCTAAATTTGAAAATCGAATCCCTATTTAGCCAATTTTATAATAATATCCAATAAAAGGCTGGACAAAATATCAAAAACATGATGTAATATATAAGGGTGGTTAAAATGCCGAAAACTTATATATTCAACGCAGACCAACAAGAAGAATTACTCAAAGCAGAACGAAGGAATAAAAATAAATATGCTGATAAAAAAATAAAAGCATTATTGCTTCGCTCGCAAGGTGTAAAGCCAAAAGTCATTGCCGAAGAAACGAAATTCAATCAGAAATATATTAGCGAATTGGTCGCTAAGTATTTTAAAGGCGGAATAGCCGCAATTACAGAAAATCATTATGGCGGAAATCGGCGAAATATCAGTATTGAAGAAGAACAAGTGCTATTGAAACACTTTGAAGAGCTTGCAAAATCAGGACAAATTGTTGAAACAAGCGACATTAAGCGAGAGTACGAAGCAAAAGTCGGGCACCGAATTGGAAAAGGGCAGATTTATCGGGTTCTTAAACGTCACGGCTGGCGAAAAATCATGCCTCGAAGCAAACATCCAAAGAAAGCAAGTCCAGAGGATATAGAATCCTCAAAAAATTAACATTGCTGTCAGAGAACGGATGGTAAATTTTACCACAGGTAAAGTTCGGTTGATGTTTCAAGACGAAGCTGGTTTTGGGAGAATAAATAAGCCCAAATATTGCTGGTGTTTTAAAGGTTTGCGACCAGATGTGCCTTGTCATCATATCCGTGAATATCGTTATGCATATGGTGCTGTAGAACCATTGACGGGAGATTCATTCTTTCTTGTTATGCCTTATTGTAACACTGATTGTATGAATGTATTTCTGAATAATTTATCAATAGAATTTCCAGAAGATTATATTATTTTAGTTTGCGACGGTGCAACATGGCATAAAGCAAATGCACTTGTAGTGCCGCCAAACATTCGTATCATTCATATTCCACCTGCTACGCCAGAGATGAATCCAATCGAGCAGATTTGGAAAGAGATCCGTATGCGAGGTTTCCGCAATGAGATTTTTAACACTCTTGATAAGGTTATTGATAGACTGAATAATATTCTCAAATAGAGCCATCAGTCTACTGAGTTAGAGCCACCAGTTGCATAAAATAGAGCCACTTGTGGAATGGCGAGAGCCACCTCTGTCATAACATGATAAAATTGTTGTATGCACTTAAAAAGTGTAAATAATAATTTGGAGGTCATGCAAATGACAAAGTACAGAGAAATCATCAGGATGGATGGTTTGGGAATCAGTGGGCGAAGTATTTCGGCGAGTCTTGAATGCTCACGCAACACCATTTCAGAAGTTTTGAGACGAGCTGCAACAAAAGGAATTGAATATCCTTTGCCTGTGGATTTGAGTGAGGCTGAGTTAGGCGAGATGTTGTTTCCTAAAAGAACAAGTGAAAAAGCTACTCATACCCCAGATTACGAACAAATTCATAAGGATATGGGCAAAAGCGGTGTAACACTAAGCCTTTTGTGGAATGAGTACTGCATAGAGTGCAGTACAATTAGCAAAATACCACTTAGCTATTCGCAGTATTGTAGATTATATCGCAAATATGCCCATACTACAAAAGCAACCATGCACATATCACGCAAGCCAGGTGAACAACTTGAGGTTGATTGGGCAGGTCAAACCGCCACAATTATCGACAACGTAACAGGTGAAATAATACCTGTGTATGTTTTCGTTGCAGTTCTATCAAGTAGTGGCTATGCCTATGTGGAAGCCTTTTTGTCGCAAGAGCAAGAAAGCTGGATTACTGCACATGCTCATGCTTTTCGTTTTTTTGGTGGCGTATCAAGAATTATTGTTCCAGATAATTTGAAAACAGGCGTTGAAAAAGCAAACTGGTATTCACCTATCATCAATAAAACCTATCATGAGATGGCTGAACATTATGGAACAGCAATAGTCCCTGCAAGGGTTAGAAAACCCAAGGATAAGCCAAGTGTTGAAGGTGCAGTTGGTGTAATATCAACATGGATAATTGCCGCACTACGAAACAATAAATATTTTAATTTAAGCGAGCTTAATTTTGATATTTTTGCAAAACTAAAATCATATAACGAGAAACCATTTCAAAAGAAAGATGGTAGCAGACTTTCTGTATTTGAAGCAGAAGAAAAAGAAATGTTGTTGCCGTTGCCTATAACAGAATACGAACTGGCTATATGGAAAACTGCCACGGTTCAATTCAACTACCATATTACTACAGACAAAATGTGGTACAGCGTTCCTTATGAATACATAAAACATATTGTAGATATACGTGTTACCAAATGTGTTGTAGAGGTATACTACAATAATCTTAGAATATGCTCACACCCACGCTTGCGTGGCAAAGAGGGGCAGTATCATACTATTCCTGAGCATATGCCTGAAAAACATAAAATGTACGCCGACTGGAATGCTGAGCGTTTTGTTTCATGGGCTGCCTCTATTGGTGAACATACAAAGGCGGTAATAACAGCTATTTTACAGTACCATAAGATTGAACAACAAGGCTACAGAGCGTGTATGGGAATACTTAAGCTTGGTGATAAATATGGTGTTAACCGTCTTGAATCTGCTTGTACAAAGGCACTTAGCTTCACTCCTAACCCCAGCTACAGAAATGTTGATAGCATATTGAAATCTGGTCAAGATAAGCTTGCAACCCCAAAAGAAGATACGCCTACGGGAACCAATGAAAACTTTGGCTTTACACGTGGTGCGGACTATTATGGAGGTGCAAAGTAATGCTAAACGAACAAACAATATGCAAACTTGACGAAATGCGATTAACAGCTATGGGTAGGGCTTTTAAAGATATTTCTAGCAATCCATCATATATGGAATTATCATTTGAAGAACGATTTGGTATGATAGTAGATGCACAATGGACAAACCGCAAAAACAACCAAATTGCACGCCTTTTCAAGAAAGCTACTTTTAAGTTTTCTAACGCAAGCATAGAGGATATTGAATATCATGCAGATAGAAAGTTGAATAAAGAGCTAATTTTAAAGCTTGCTACATGCAGACCTCGCAATAACCAAAGCCCATATTGCAACAAATTAGATAATATT
>CAYVWT010000140.1:0-656 GCA_964455565.1 uncultured Clostridiaceae bacterium
ATGGACAAAAAAATGACTAAGGCAGAAATTGTTAAAAAGATTATTGGCGACGGATATAGTGACATTGAAGATGATGAAGTTGTACATATTCTAATGGCAAAGACTGTTGCACAAAATGACGATAATGTTTCAACCTTTGGGCAAAGAATGGCAGATAAACTTGCCCTGTTTGCAGGAAGCTGGAAGTTTATCATTATGTTTTCGGTAATTCTTATAGTGTGGATTACTTCAAATATTATACTTCTTAGCAAAGCGTTTGATCCATATCCGTTTATTTTACTAAATTTAGTGCTATCGTGTGTTGCGGCAATGCAAGCGCCTGTTATTATGATGAGCCAAAATAGGCAAGAGGAAAAGGACAGAATAAGAGCACAAAATGATTATAAAATTAATCTTAAATCAGAAGTTATACTTGAAGATTTACACGCAAAGCTTGATTTAATAATTATAAATCAAGATGAAATTAGTACTCGACTTAATGCACTTGAAAATTCTGCAAAATAGTATTATTGAAATTTCAAATCGGATATCCTAGGTTACGTTAATATTATTTACAACAGTTAACATAAAAAATTATATAAACACCCTTCTTCCTTACGTAGTGCAGATAAAGATATTATAAAAACTTATGCTGATATAGTTGGTGGGTATGGTGC
>CAYVWT010000140.1:666-3061 GCA_964455565.1 uncultured Clostridiaceae bacterium
CTTGCTCGTCTTAATGCACTTGAAAAATCTGCAAAATAATATTATTGAAATTTCAAAAATTGGGGTTTTACTGCCTGTATTGTTGAGTAATGCTACGAAATATGAAAAAAGCACAAATAATTACGCAATATCCGTTGACAATTAAAGCCATATATGATATATTAAGTACTATATTATTCATTTATGAATAAAAAATAGAATATTGGGTAGTTATTAATATTAAAACAAAGGCGTTTTATATGGGGTTTCTCTATGTAAAACAGCCTTTTTTTACAAAAAATGGAGGGGTATTATTATGGGTCATTTAACAAAAAACGAAATAATGAAGATGGTAAAGGAAAATGATGTAAAGTTTATTAGGCTTCAATTCACAGACATTTTCGGGACTCTAAAAAATGTGGCTATTACCGAAAGTCAGCTTGAAAAAGCATTAGACAATCAATGTATGTTTGATGGTTCTTCAATTGAAGGTTTTGTTAGGATTGAAGAGTCTGATATGTATCTTCGCCCAGACCTTAACACTTTCGCAATTTTCCCTTGGCGTCCACAACAGAATAAGGTTGCAAGGCTTATATGTGATGTTTACAACACAGATGGCACACCTTTTGAAGGCGACCCAAGATACATTTTGAAAAAAACTTTAAAGGAAGCTGCTGATTTGGGCTATACTTTTAATGTTGGTCCAGAGTGTGAATTTTTCCTTTTTGACCTTGATGAAAATGGAAATGCTACAACTATTCCAAGCGACAATGCAGGCTACTTCGATTTAGGTCCTATGGATATGGGTGAGAATTGCAGACGTGACATTTCTCTTGCTCTTGAAGATTTGGGCTTTGAAATAGAAGCTTCACATCACGAGGTTGCTATTGGTCAACACGAGGTTGATTTTAAATATGCAGATGCCTTAACTGCCGCTGATAATATTATGACATTCAAATTAGTTGTAAAATCAATTGCAAAGCACCACGGTCTTCATGCAACATTTATGCCAAAGCCAATATTCGGAATTAACGGTTCTGGAATGCACACTAATATGTCTTTATCAACAAAAGACGGTAAAAATGCTTTTTATGACCAAACTGACGAATTAGGATTAAGCAAAATTGCATATAACTATATTGCAGGGCTTGTGAAGCACGCAAAAGGTATTGCAGCAATTACAAACCCACTTGTAAACTCATATAAAAGGCTTGTTCCAGGTTATGAGGCACCTGTATATATTGCATGGTCCTGCAAAAACCGTAGCCCATTAATTCGTATTCCAGCTTCAAGAGGCGGAGGAACACGAGTAGAGCTTAGAAATCCAGATCCAGCTGCTAATCCATATCTTGTTTTAGCTGTTGCGCTTGCTGCTGGTCTTGATGGAATTAAAAATGGTTTAACACCACCAGCTCCTACCGATTCAAACATATATCAAATGACAGAGGCTGAAAGAAAAGAAAAAAATATTGATAATCTACCAGCAAACCTTGAGGATGCTGTTGCTCTAATGGAGCAAGATGCACTTGTGAAAGAAACATTAGGCGAACACCTATTTGGAAAATATATCGAAGCTAAAAAGGTTGAATGGGATAACTATCGCACAAGAGTGCACCAATGGGAAATAGATTCATACCTAACTAAATATTAAGAGAGTTGATTTTTATGCCGAGACGTGGAGTAATTATTGTTTCAAGCAGTATCGAGTTTTCAACTAAGGTTAAATCTCTGCTTGTAAAAAATGATTTTGAAGTTATGGATTGTTGCAAAACGGGAAACGAGGCAATAAAAAAATCTTTTGAATATTATCCCGACGTAGTGATTATTCATGACAAATTATCCGATATGACGGCGTTTTCAGCTGCTGACGTAATTTCATCGCAAATACCAGTAGTTATATTAACACATTTATCAAACATATCACGAATAGATGACCAAGACAATATTTATGCTGTTACACTACCCGTAAAGCCACCAATACTTATAAATACAATTTCGCTTGCCGTGAAATTTGGCCTCCAAATTGCAAGTGTAAAAAACAAGTCAAGTGTGGTGGACAAAACAACAGAGGAACGAGATATCGTAAATAAAGCTAAGGCATTTCTTCAAGATAACTATGATTTTACAGAGCAAAAGGCGTATAGAACCCTGCAAAAACTAAGTATGGATAAAAGAACTAAAATTTCAGATGTAGCTGCCACGATTCTAAGAAACGGTAGGCTATAAAAATAAGTTTCATTAAAAAATTGCAAAGAGGCATTAATATGAAGTGTGTTTTTGCGGTCACAAATTTTTTGATGTTTAATATTAATTTGTGGTCGCAAATTCTTTTGTGCCAAAAATGAGAACAATGTCGTTCTTATGACCCTGCTTACCTTTGTGGGACAAGTAAAACATCAAGTTTTCTCAATTATCC
>CAYVWT010000141.1:0-3025 GCA_964455565.1 uncultured Clostridiaceae bacterium
CCGATGGTGTTGTAGCAACTATTTTAACACCGTTACTACCTTCTTTTCCGCCTGTCGAAACTGTTAGTGCTTTGTTAGTTGCAGTTCCACTGAGTGCCCAAGTATACGGAGGGTTACCAGCTGTTTCGTCATTAAATGCTGATGTAGCCGAATATTTTTCTTGTTCAGATGGAATAATCGCTGTCCCACTATACACCTTAACATTATCTATTCTTGTTCCAGTCGAGCCATCATTTGCTTGAATAGTAATTTTTCTTACATTCCCCGGTGTTGTAGTGTATGATGCCATCGTGCCACCCACTTGAACATTATCAATATATACTTTTGATGTGCCCGTGCCACTTGGATTTACTTCCACCTTTATATTATACCATTTGCCTACAGTTGTTGGTATTCCTGTGTCAGAATCTGAGGTGCCATTATTTATTTTAATATTATTCCCTGATGCAAATTTTATATATTGAATTATCCCCCCACTATAACCTGTACTATTGTCTATTTCAAAAATTTGACTTCCTGTACCATTATACTGAAAATCGCATTCAAATGTTGTGGTAGATGTTTTGGATTCTCCAATATCATAAACCAACCTTAAAGGTGTAGTGCCCGAATTAGTTAATACTAAGCTGTCGTCTCCATCCCAGTTTGGACCTTTATTCTTACCGATTGAATATGTATATGAGCCTGAATCTCCTGTCGCTAATGTCCATTCCGTAGGAACTTCGGAAAGTCCATTAAAATCTTTTGTAATCGGCAACTTAATATTATTATATACCTTAACATTATCTAACAATGAGCCATTATTTGTTGTGTTCTTTGCCGTTATTGATACTTTTCCTGCATCAGTAACAGAAGCATCAAAAGGAACATCCGTAGCTTTAAGCTCTCCGTTTACATATGCATCATAATTAGCATTATCAAAGTCTATTACTGCTTTTACATTGTACCAAGCATTTGCATTTATTGTGTTTATTAAATTAATTGGATTTGTTGTATTTGTTTTAATACCTTGTGCTAATGTTAAATTATTTGTAATTGTACTGTATAAGCTTACATTATCAAATATTGTTGAAGTACCAGTATTATAATAAACATTTTTTTCAACCAAATTGTCCTTTGGCTTTTCTGGGTCATTGCTTAAAATATTTGCTAAGCTCGGATATTTACTTGCCCATATTCCTGTTGTATATGGCCTTGCAATTAAGCTCTTATAATGTGTTCCATCTGGTGCTTGTGTGTTTGGATACAACCATGTCATACCACTATCTTCCATATATATTGAATTGTAGCCATTTACTGTTAAATTCTTTTGTATTATATTATCGCGTCCGCCATTTATAAAAAACGAAGAACCGTCCGCCAAATTGTAAAAAATGTTTTTCTCTATTGTTGTTCCGCTAACCAATGAGTCAAGATATATTCCATGAACTCCATTACGCTTTTGTACTGTCGATTCTATGTCATGAATATAATTATACCTTATAACATTTCCCCTATATGTCCAATCCATACTCGACATAATCACGCCCGCATCGTCGCTTTGCTTACACACATCTGATATATCGTTGTATTCTATTAAATGGTCGTTCCCTGCAAATGTTATTGCTATATGCTCTGCATTGTTTATTTTGTTGTGCGCAGCTCTATTGCCTACACCCGAAAGAATTATACCGGGATTGTTAGTTTTTTTAATGCGTGAATACTTTTCAAGGTGGTTGTCTTCTGCAAAATTATAGCCTGATTCTAAAGTTGTTCTATTTCCGCCACTTAATGTTATTCCACCGTTTGTATTCCCAATATAACTTTTTGCAATACCATTATTTGTTCCGCTGATTGTTGCTGCCTTTTCGCCTGTATTCTTTATTGTACAAGAACTAACATTGTTATTGCTACCTGTTATATTAATTGCCATGCCTCTTGTTGCTGTAAACTCTAAGCCTTCAATGTTGATATAGTTAGAATTTGTCATATTAATAATAGGGTCTGTAAGTTGAGACAGCCATATTGTTGCACCATTCATTGAAGACGTCGGATAGAAATACAACATATTCGTAGTGCGATTGATGTAGTATTCTCCCGGCATATCTATTTCTTCCAATAAATTGTAAGCATTAAAAAGGCACAGACTCGGATTTGCAGTATATAAACCATAATAGCTTGGGTGCGCTGATGTAATTGTTTTGTTTACAGTATCAATGGATTGCACCTTAACTGTTTGGTCTGCCCATGTGTATTTCCAAAAACCATACATTCTTATATCCTCTGCTGTTGTCCAGTTGCTAATTCTGTTATCAGTATAGCCAATAACAAAGCCGTCATTTTGGTTTCTATCCTGTGGTTCTACATATTCGGGAGTGCCTATCTTATCAGATTGCCAATTTCGTGGAATTGCACCTTGATGCGGTATTGAAGCTGGTGCTGAATATGTTGTGTTTGGCCAACGGCCTAAGGTCATCGCCTCGTCATTAAAAAATAGTTCTGATTGTGTCGGCAAATCCGCTACCCAATCCAATCTGCTTGCACCAGGATAATTGAGAGGTCCAACGTTTGTTATGCCTAAAGCATTTAAATCCGCCTGCATGATGTAGCTGCGTGCATTTGTATCATAAACACGGTTGAGTATGTTAGTATCAGTAACCTGACTAAAAGCATTTGAAGGTATAGCTCTTCCACCTATGATTTTAACGGTTTCATCTTGATATGGTTTATATGTAATTGGTGAACCTGCTTCTCCTGAATCTGCCAAACCTAAGTAAAAGCTTGAATTTAAGTAATAATTTCCTTCTCTTATATATACGGTTACCCCGCCTTTTGGTAAACCATATTCAGATTTTAATACACCAATTTCATTTCTCGCTCTTTCTAATGTTTTAAAAGGTGCTTCCTTTGTCCCAGGATTATTGTCATCACCATCACTTGAAACAAAGAAGCTTACCTCATTTACCTTAACATTATCTAACAATGAGCCATTAGCTGTTGTATTCATTGCTGTCAAGGATACTTTTCCTGCATTGGTAACAGAAGC
>CAYVWT010000142.1:0-3003 GCA_964455565.1 uncultured Clostridiaceae bacterium
ACAAAAGACTGCCAAATAAAAAATTCAGCAGTCTAAAAAACGTTTATTTAAGCCCATTTTCATATTGCTGTATCATTTTCTTTACCATTTGACCGCCTACGGATCCAGCTTGCTTAGAAGTTAAATCGCCATTGTAACCTGCATTAAGTGTAACACCAACATCGTTAGCTGCTTCCATTTTAAATCTGTCAAGTCCTGCTCTTGCGTCTGGAACAAGTTTGTTATTTGCCATTGTATATAACACTCGCAGATATAACATTTGCGACATTTCTAAATATTATATAATAGAGGCACAAAATTAGATTATAAAGGTAGTCTTAATATTACGCATATAAGCTATGACGATAATTGGCCAGAAAATTATAAGTAGTTTAATAATATTGGCTGTAAAAACAATAAAATTTAACTTAAAACAATAAGTGAATTAGTTCAGTAAATTACTTATTGTTTTTTGTCAAATATATTGAGAAAATTTCTCGCTATTTTTGCGCCGCAACACAGTATCAAAACGAATTTATGGCATAAAAAAGAAAAACGGCAAGAGTAAATTTTTGTACTACGCAATAGCCGATGGTATTTTCACCATACTACGAAAAAGTAAAGATGGCATTAAAAGCTATATAAAACCGCTAAAAATGCCATTTTCAAATCAAACATGCTTTGCGGGGATTTTGGCATGATGAAAAAATGGGGAAACTCAAATGTTTTGTCACATTGTAATATCTTTAAATTTTTGATATAATAATAGCTGGTATAATAAATCTATTAAACAAAGGTGGTATTATGATGAATAATGAAAATAAGTGTTTCTATTGTGAAAGAGATCAAAGACTTACAGATTTGATGCTTGAAATTTGCGAGCTTAATGTATCTACCCTATATTTATTTAAAGAGCAAACATATAAAGGTAGATGTGTTGTTGCTTACAAAGAACATATAAATGAGCTTTATGAATTAGACGAGAAGCAAATTGAATTATTTATTAAGGATGTTGCAAAAGTAGCGGCTGCAATAAAGAAGGCTTTTTCGCCAAATAAAATAAACTACGGTGCATACTCAGACAAGCTTCCACATCTGCATTTCCATGTTGTACCAAAATATGAAGAGGGGCATACGTGGGGTAGTACATTTGAAATGATGCCTACAGAAAAGACCATACTTAGTGACGATGAGTACGATAGGATGATTGAATTGATAAAAGTAACTATCTTTAATGAGTAATGTTAGGTTGCGAAGTATTTAGAACATAATAATCAAGAAGAAGCGTATAGGAAGAGATGATAAAGTGGCAAATTTAAATTTTAATGATTATAAACTAAGTAGTGAATTATTAAAGGCAATTAGTATATTGGGTTACAAAAGCCCTACAAAGGTACAAGAGCAGGTTATACCTGTTGTATTAGGCCAAAAGGATATAATTGTTAAATCACAAACGGGAAGTGGAAAGACTGCTGCGTTTGCAATTCCTATTTGTGAATTAGTAGATTGGGATGAAAATAAACCTCAAGCATTAGTGATTGTACCAACAAGAGAACTTGCTATACAGGTAAAAGAAGATATTTTCAATATAGCTAGGTTCAAAAGGCTTAAAGTGGCTGCCGTTTATGGAAAGTCGCCTATATATAGCCAAGAAAAGGAACTTAGACAAAAAACGCATGTGGTAGTTGGCACACCAGGTCGCATTATAGACCATATCGAACGAGGAACATTTGATACATCAAAAATAAAATATCTTGTAATAGATGAAGCTGATGAGATGCTTAATATGGGATTTGTAGAGCAAATTGAGAACATAATAACCAGCTTGCCAAAAGAGCGTGTGACGATGCTACTGTCAGCTACAATGCCAAAAGATATAGAGGGTTTAAGCAATGAGTACATGAATGAGCCTGTATATACCGAAATAGAGGAGAAAAATACTGCATTAGACAGGATTTATCAAGAAAGATATGCTGTGGATCAAAAAGAGAAGTTGAACCTTTTAAAGGATATAATAATGGTTGAAAACCCCGATAGTTGCATAATATTTTGTAATACTCAACAAATGGTGGATGATGTTTATAGTAACCTAGACAAGCTAAATTATAAGTGTGAGAAAATTCATGGTGGTATGGAGCAACGTGATAGGCTAAAGGTAATGGGCGAATTTAAGTATGGTTATTTTAGATATTTAGTAGCTACAGATGTTGCAGCCAGGGGAATAGATATAGATAATATTTCACTTGTAATTAATTATGATGTGCCATACGAGGGAGAAGGCTATGTTCATAGAATAGGAAGGACTGGGCGTATAAGCAAAGAGGGCAGGGCAATTACTTTTGTAACACAATACGAAAATAAGTTTTTGAATAGCATACATCAATATATCGGCAGAGAGATTCCTTTGAAAGAAAGACCTAAGATAGAAACTGTGGATAATTCAAAACTGGACTTTTACAAAAAAACTAATACTACCCCTGAAATTAAAGAGATAAAAGGGGCTGGGCTAAGTAAAGAAATTATGAAATTGCATATTAATGCTGGTAAAAAGACTAAGATGAGGGCAGTCGACATTGTAGGAACACTTTGTAGCATTGATGGTATGACAGCGGCAGATATAGGTATCATTAATATAGTTGATATATCTACATTTGTGGAAATATTAAATAATAAAGGTGAATTGGCTTTTCAAGAGTTGCAAAAAATATCTATAAAAGGCAGACCCCGCAAGGTCAGTAAAGTGGAAATGTAATTACAGGATAGAACATTATTTTTTACAAATTGGAGGGATTTACTATGGGAGAAAAAACAAGTAGGAAAGAAACTAAGAAGCCAAAGAAAACTTTGGTTGAGAAGAGTGTGAAACTTCGAGAAAGAGCGCCTGAAGTACCTTTAGTTAAGAAAGCTAAAAAGGCTTAGAAGTTTATATGTATAATTTTGTAATAGCTCTGACTAATTTTGTCAGAGCTATTATTAATTTGTACAAAATGTAAATTGATATAGAATAAACTCGAATTAAATGAT
>CAYVWT010000143.1:0-2998 GCA_964455565.1 uncultured Clostridiaceae bacterium
CTGCAAGTATTATTTTTGCTAAAAACGAGGGATTAGCGGAGGGATTAGCGGAGGGTGAAAGGAAAGCAAATATAGAAACAGCACAAAGGATGCTTGGAAAAGGACTGCCGATTGATATTGTTATGGAGATTACGCAATTAAGTGCTGATGACATAAAGAAATTAAATTAATATGACCGAATATATAAAAAGAGTGGATGTGGCGGTGAAAATGCCGACATACCCTCTTTTTTTTATGTGATTCTTGTAAATTTAATATAATTATTGAACCACTGCAGTGGTGCTTAGCCCTAAAATTTAAAACTTTAATACATAAACTTTGGCACCGTTCTTCGGAAATCTCGTGAATGACGACTTCGAGCGGCAATTTTAACAGGTATTCCTGCCGTTTGCTCTTTTGCTTGCGATGTTTGTAAGCGTTCTCTTCGGTTTGCGGCTCGACGACCATTTGACGCTTACCATAGAATAGCCTAAAACAGTGGATTGTTGGGGCGAAATGTGGTATAATACGAGTGGAAGGGAAGTGTTATTATGGCAAACATTATAAAAAGAAAAGACGCATATTTTATTATGGTATCTGGTGGCTATGATATTAACGGAAAGCAAATTAGGCATACCACCAACTTCAAGCCTGACGAAGGTATGACCGATAAGCAAGAACAAAAGGCGCTCCAAAAATTCGTATATGAGTTTGAGGAAAAGGTGAAGTACAAACAGAAAGCAGATTCCAATATTACTTTTGAGGCTTTTACAAAACAATATTTGGAGAATTATGTGGAGTTACAATTAGCGCCTAAAACAATTGAGCGGTACAAAAGTTTGTTTAAAAGAATAAATATAGCGATAGGTCACATAAAACTTGAAAAGCTACAAATAGGGCATCTTGCGGATTTATATTCTCAATTAGGAGAATCGAAAAATCAGCAAGGTGTCTCTTTTGTTGCAACCGATGAATTTTTAGAGTGGCTCAATAAAAATTATACAAGGATTGCCCTAACTGAAAAAGTAGGTCTGGGAATAAACACGGTGTATAATTTATACAAGCAAAAGCCAATTAGCAAGGATTGTTGCGACAAAATATCGAAAGTTTTGAAAGTAGGTTTTAGGAAGAACTTTACAAACCCCAAAGGAAGATAACTTTCTGTCCAATAAGACCATAAAGCATCATCACTCATTAATTTCAGCAGTGCTAAACAAGGCGTTGGAGTGGCAGATAATAAAGGAAAATGTCGCTAAATATATAAAGCCACCAAAAGTACAAAAACTGAAATTGTATTTTTGAATGAGGAACAAGTACAAATTTTATTAAATGAGCTAAAAAATGCACCACATCAGCAAGGGGTAATGATAAAGCTATTTCTGCTTACAGGGTTAAGACGTGGCGAGTTGTGTGGGCTTGAGTGGAAAGATATTGATGATGCCACCATTAGTATAAGAAGAGCAAGCCAGTACATAGCAAGCAAGGGTGTCTTTACAAAGGAGCCAAAAACAAAGTCATCACTTAGGGTTTTGCCAATGTCAGCCTCTATGAAGAAATTATTAGACAAACACAAAATATGGCAGGATAATATAAAAAGGGAAATGGGGGAGGATTGGACTGAAACTGATAGATTATTTACAACTACTTATGGAACACCAATTCACCCTGACACGGTTACAGGTTGGTTTGATAAATTTGTGAAGAAATTAGATATCCCAAAAGTGAACATACACGGACTTAGACATACATTCATCACCCTTTTAATATCAAAAGGCATAGATATCGTAACGGTAGCTGATTTAGCAGGACATTCTATGGCATCCACCACAGTAAATATGTATGCACATTCATTGCAAACAAAAAAGGCAGAGGCAATAAGTGAAATATCAGATATAATAGGCTTGAATTTTTAATGGGATGGTTATTTTGGCAGGAGATATTTATGTATTGTATGAAAGCTTGAGCCGACTTTTAATTGATTGGAACAAATATTTGAAAAATATTGCTTTTTTTGTAAAAACGAGTATAATATTAAGAGGAAGAAGGTGTTGCTATGACTAAACAAGCTATTATGGAAAACAAAAAAATAAATGATGTTATGAAAAATTTTAAAGTTGTACCTTATACAGAGGTATCCGCAAAACTAAATGAAGTAACAAAAAAACCATGGAATTTGCAGCAAGAACGGTTAAAAAGAATGTGTAAGAAAATATACGTTTTTGCAGGGCCAAATGGGAGTGGAAAATCAACTGTAATTCAAAATTTTCTTGAAAGTGGAATTTGCCCTGATTATTATATTTGCCCCGACAATTTGGTTCAGCAAGATAAAAAGGACGATAAAGAAGCCTATTTAAAGGCAATGCAAGATGCAGAAAATTTAAGGAATACTCTTGTTGAATTAGGAACATCATTTACATTTGAAACTGTTTTGTCAACTAGTACACTGTTAAATTTATTACTTGCATAAAATAGGATACAGTCTTTTTAATTTAATCCGTGCATCATCAACGGTAAATTGCCAATCAACACCTTTTTGTGCAGAATTACGCTTTTGTTCCCAAGCAGATATGTTGCTATTAAGTACATCAATGATGTCGATTCTTCTGTCTAAACATTGGCGCGAAAGAAAACTAAGCTCAATCTCTACCATATTAAGCCAACTTCCATGCTTAGGCGTGTAATGGATTTCAAGCCTTTTTGCTAGCTCACGAGCTTCTTGTGGTTGAAACGCCTCATAAAGTGACGAAATAGCATGAGTGTTCAAATTGTCCATTACCAAGCATATTTTAGGTACGTTTGGGTAATGAACGGTTAATAAATCCTTGATTTCGTATGCCCAATCAAGTTTTGTTCGGCGTTCTCTCGCATGAACATGTCGCCAGTCACCAAGTGGCTCGGTAAAAATAAATATACTGCAAGTTCCATTGCGTTTATATTCGTTATCTTCACGCACAGGCTTGCCAGGCTTCATCAAAATAGGCATACGCACTTCATCGAGCAATTGATAAGGTTTTTCGTC
>CAYVWT010000144.1:0-2943 GCA_964455565.1 uncultured Clostridiaceae bacterium
CTCTGTTAGAGGGTGAAACACCATGTTCACCAGCCGAAGAAGCACCAAAGGTAGTAAAAGAAGTAACCCTTGAGGACGTTAGGGCTTTGCTTGCAGCTAAAAAACAAGAGGGTAAGTCGATTACAGAGCTGCTTAATAAATTTGGTGCAAGTAAACTTACTGATATTGACCCAAAAAGCTATTCAGATATTCTGAGAGCTGCAGGTTTACTGTAATGGGTAAACATGCACTACTTAGTGCTTCATCCGCACACAGATGGATGTTTTGCACACCATCAGCAAGACTTGAGGAACAGTTTGAAAATACCACGAGTATTTTTGCAGAGGAAGGCACTGCTGCACATAATTTATCAGAACATAAGTTGCGCAAATTTCTCGGTATAAAAAGCAAGCAACCAGTAAGCGAATTTGACTGTGAGGAAATGGAAAATTATACAGACGATTATGTAAATTACGCTGTTGATTTAATCACACAAGCAAAGCAACGTTGTAATGATCCAATTATTCTAATAGAGCAAAGACTGGATTATTCACACTATTGTGCTGACGGTTTTGGTACTGGTGATTTAGTTATAATTGCAGACGGTGTTCTTGACATAGCGGATCTTAAATATGGGATGGGTGTGCCAGTATATGCAGAAGGCAATCCACAAATGAGGTTATACGCACTCGGTGCATTAGCATTATTTGATGACCTGTATGACATTCAAACTGTAAGGATGAGCATTTGTCAGCCAAGACTTGAAAACATTTCTATTGATGAAATGGGCGTTGCAGAGCTTAAAGAATGGGCAGAAAAAACACTCAGACCTGCGGCGGTGCTTGCTTTTAATGGTGAGGGAGAGTTTGCTCCAAGCGAATACGCTTGTAGGTTTTGTAGGGCAAAGGCTACTTGTAGAGCTAGAAGCGAAAAAAATCTAGAGCTTGCTAAATGGGACTTTGTGCTATCGCCTACATTATCAGATGAAGAGGTGGAGGAAATATTACCACTGCTTAATGGGCTTATCAGCTGGGCAAATGATGTATATGCCTATGCACAAGAAAGGGCTATTAATGATGGTAAGGAATGGGTTGGGTTTAAGGTAGTGTCGGGTAGAAGCAATCGCAAGTACAAAGATAAACAATTGGTGCTTGAAGCTTGCCTTGCTTATGGGAAAACTGATGAGGAGCTTCATACTCATGAGCTTATTGGTATAACAGATATGGAAAAACTGCTGGGCAAGAAAACATTCAACGGCATATTGGCGAATTTAGTTGAAAAGCCACAAGGTAAATTAACTTTAGTATCAGATAGTGATAAACGAACTGCTGTAAATTTTAATGCAGCAGGGGAAGAATTTAAGGAGGAAATGTAAATGGAAAAAGAGACTACAGCAACAAAAGTGCTAACAGGCAAGGTAAGGTTTAGTTACGCAAACATATGGGAACCGAAGAGTATTAAAGGTGGTGAGGAAAAATATAGCGTATCTCTTGTTATTCCAAAGAGCGACAAAAAGACACTCGCTGATATTAACGCAGCTATTGAAGCAGCAAAGCAGGAGGGTATTTCCAAGTTTGGTGGTAAAATTCCTGCAAACTTGAAACTTCCACTTCGTGATGGTGATGTTGACAGACCTGATGATGACGCTTATGAAAATAGTTATTTTGTCAATGCAAACAGCAAAGAAAGGCCGGGCATTGTTGATAAGGCAGTAAAAACAATTCTTGATCAAGACGAGGTTTACAGTGGTTGTTATGGTAGAGCCAGCATCATATTCTTTGCTTTTAATTCTAACGGGAACAGAGGGATAGCATGTGGATTGCAGAACTTGCAAAAAATATCAGACGGTGAGCCACTTAGCGGTCGCAGTAGAGCTGAGAGTGATTTTGATAGCTACGAGGGTGTAGAGGATGATGAACTTTGTTAGCACTGGATATAGAAACTTACAGTAGCGTAGATTTGATAAGCTGTGGTGTATATAGATATGTGGAAGCACACGACTTTGAAATATTGCTACTTGCTTATGCTTTCGATAATGCAGAGGTACATATAGTTGATTTTGCAAACGGTGAGGATATACCGGCAGAGGTTTTACAAGCATTAAATGATGATAGCGTTATAAAATCAGCTTTTAACGCTCAGTTTGAAAGAGTGTGCCTGGGTAAACAGTTAGGAACACACTTTTCGCCACTGTCTTGGGAATGTACTGCTGTTAAAGCCGCAACGTTATCACTTCCGGCATCACTTGCAAATGTAGCAAATGCATTAAAACTTCAAGAAGGCAAAATGGGTGAAGGTAAGGATTTAATAAAGTATTTTTGTATTCCATGCTCACCCACAAAGGTAAATGGCGGTAGGCGTAAAAACCTACCCTGCCATGCACCTGAAAAGTGGGAGCTGTTTAAAAAGTATTGTATTCGAGATGTAGAGGTTGAGAGGGATGTTAGAAAAAAGCTGTCCGATTTTAAGTTTAATGAGCAAGCCCTGTATTGCCTTGATCAGCAGATAAATGATGCGGGAGTTTTAGTGGATATGAAGCTTGTAGAAAATGCTATTAAATTTGATGCGTTTGCCAAAGAAGATACGTTAGCACAAGCAAAAAAACTAACAGGTCTTAATAATCCCAACAGCGTGGCACAGCTCAAGCAGTGGCTACTAGATAATGGTCTTGAGGTTGATAGCTTATCAAAGAAAACAGTATTGGAATTAGCAAAAGAGAATGACGGTGATATTGAGGAACTATTAAATTTAAGGCTTCGGATGTCAAAAACCTCTACCAAAAAATATGAGGCTATAAAACGCAGTGTTTGCAGTGATGGCAGAGTTCGAGGATTGTTTCAATTCTGTGGTGCAAATAGGACAGGTAGGTGGGCAGGACGGTTAATTAACGCCCAAAATTTACCACAAAACCATCTAAAAGACCTTGAACTTGCAAGGCAGATTGTTAAGAGTGGTGACTTTAAT
>CAYVWT010000145.1:0-106 GCA_964455565.1 uncultured Clostridiaceae bacterium
AAGACAGGCGCAAGCAATGCAGCTAATATCACGGCTGCAAGTTATATTGTTGAAAACTCATATCAAGGTGTAACACAACCAAGCGCAATTGCAGACTAATTTAAGG
>CAYVWT010000145.1:116-2929 GCA_964455565.1 uncultured Clostridiaceae bacterium
TTGTATCACAGTTAAAACTGGTGCAAGTAATGCGTTGAATATCACGTCAGCAAATTACATTATCGAAAGCACGTACCAAGGTGCAACACAACCAAGCGTAGTTGTAGACTAATTTTAAGGGGCGATTAAATTCGCCCTTTATTTTTTAAAGTAGGTGAGGAAATGCAATTAAAAAGAATTATACCACCAATTACAGAACCAGTTTTATTATCAGATATTAAAGAGTATTTAAGCCTTGATGATGGGTTTGATAATACTATTAAAATGTTGATTAGTGCAGGGCGTGAGGCGGCAGAGGATTATCAAAACAGGTCATATATGCAACAAACCTTTGAACTTGTTTATAATTGTTTCCCTGCGATTATTGAATTTCCACACCCACCACTAATCGAGGTAGAAAAAGTCGAATACTTTGCAACAGATGGAATTACACGAACGATTGACATTAACAACTTTGTTATTGATACATCAGGACAAATTCCAAAAATGGCATTAAAATATGGCATACAATATCCGCTTACAACCTTGCAATATTTAAGAGGCTTTGTAGTAACGTATAAAGCAGGGGAAACGTCAATTGATAAAGTGCCGTCAAAAGTAAAGCAAGCTATTTCAATGTATGCTACTTGGCATTTCGACCACAGAGATGGAACAGAAAATCAAGAACTATTTGATAAAGCCTTTAAAAACCTATTAAATGCGGATAGGGTGATGAATATATGAATTTCAGCTATTCACACAAACTTAATAAAAGAATTATCATACAACAACGCACAGGCTCTGCAAGTAGTATAACCGAGCCTGAAACGTGGACTAATTTTAAAACAGTTTATGCAGGGTTAGACCCTTTGCAAGGCAAAGCATACTTTGAGGCTAATCGTCAAAATACAGATGTTACAATTCGTATTTACATTCGATATTTAGCAGGAATTACACCTGATATGAGGGTTAAATTTGGCGATAGAATATTTGAGATAATCAGTATTATAAATATTGGCGAACGCAACAAGGAAATGCATTTAATGTGCAAGGAGGCTTTATAATGACCATACACGAGGCAATCGAAAGACATTTAAAAGTTATATTATCCTCTTATGCGACATTAAAAGTTTATGCAGATGTTGCACCTGAAAAGTCAGTAATTCCATTTGTAGTGTATTCCAAATATTCTACACAGTATAGCCACATTTTAGGTGATGACAGCGGATATTGTGATGGATATTTCCAAATCGACATTTACAATTCAAACAAAAAAGATACGTTAGCGATTGCCAAGACAATAAGGCAGTCGCTTTTTAATTTCAACGGAATAATGGGAGCAGTTGCAGGAGTAGGCACTCCACCAGTTGGGGCAATTGCAGGGGTAAACATTCAAGCGAGTTTGCTTGAAAACGAAACAGATAGCTTTGAAAATCAAACGGAACTTTACAGAGTTATTCAAGAGTACAAGTTTAATTATTATGAGGAGGTTTAAATTATGCCAGAAATCGCAGGAAAATTAGCAGAGGTTTATGTTTTAGCAGGGGTTACAGCAATGACAGGCTCAACAGGGGCAAAGTTGCAAGGTATGGATAGTAGTGGACTATCACAAATGGCAGAAATGCTTGATATTACGCAATTTGGCGATAGTTTTAAAAGACGTATGCCAGGCATTAAAGATACTGACATTTCAACAAGTGGTAATCTTTATAGTGGCGACACAACAGGTCAAGCAATCTTACAAACGGCATACGATAATGGCACTACTGTTTTTGTTGGAATTTATCCACAAGGCACAGGAGTTGCAGGAAAGCAAGTACAATGCTATGTTGAAGGTTTGGAAACAAAAGCGAGTGCAACTGGTAAAGTAACATTTACGCCTAAATTTTCAGCAATTGCCGCACCAGAAGCATTACCATTAAGACCGTAAGGGGTGATGTAAAATGTCAGAAAGAGCAGGAAGAAAAGCAAGTGTATATGTAAGTGGTGCAGTAGTGCCTTTTACAGTAGAAGAATTAGTAACTTCTGACGGATTTGAATTTATGCTTGTTGGAAATCCGCCACTAAAAACAGTTGATTATGTTTGGGGATATATAATGTTTAAAAATGCGGAGAGCGGAACAACTACAACTAATATAAAAATTACTAATCACGGACTTGTGACAGGTGATGCAATAATGAATAAGACAAGAGGTTATGTACCCAGAACCATCACAAAAGTTGATAATAATAATTTTACTGTATCGGCTATAACGGGGCAAACTCAACTTGACGAAATTGCATTGTTTCAAAAAACTACTAATTATACTGTTAATTTAACAAAAGGGAACGTATATAATGACGTTGCAGGTGGCTTAATCGCAAGTGGCACATATTACCCTATATCACTTGCAGCCACAGCTCACGATTACCAAATATCACAACAAACGGATATGGGGGATATCACGCCATTCTTAGCAACTCATAAGAAACGTATGCCATTAGAAAAATTTGCAAGTGGTACAATAAGTTATTTTGATGTAACTGACCCTTATTTTGAAGATGCTTTGACGAATGGCACAGAGGTATTTATCGACCTTATGGACGGTACAGGGGGCAGACGTAGAACAAAGGCTTTGATTGACAAAAACGATATGAAAGCAGCAATTGGCTCACCACAATCAGCAACAGTTAGCTTTATAAGTACAGACCAATTCACAGATTAAAAAGGGGATAATTAAAATGGACTTACGCAGTCAGATATTAGCAGTTAAAGACGTGCCACTCACAAAGGTGTTTGTTGAGGAATGGGGCGTTGATGTTTACATTAAGCCTATGACAGGCAAGGCACAAGA
>CAYVWT010000146.1:0-2901 GCA_964455565.1 uncultured Clostridiaceae bacterium
CTTAAAAACGAAATAAAAGTGGTGTTTACTCTGCAATTCTCTTAATTTTGGCTTTTATCTCTGTTTTTCATAATTTGCAATATAAATTAAAACCTTGTATTATGGTATTAAATACTATATAATAAATTATACTACTCTTACATTATACAGGAGGAATGCAAAATGGACAATAGTAAATTTAATCAATTTTATGTGGAGGATGAGGCATCGAAAATTGCTAAAAGCAATATTCTATATTACGAACAGCTGCCACAATATGATTTGTTTCTATCACAGGTGGTTGATTTTTTTAATGAGCATTTTCCGTATGAAAATTATACAACAAACATAATTCAAAATTATATTAAAAACGAAGTTATATCTGCACCACTTAAAGGCAAAAGGCGTGGTTACACAAAGCAACACTTAATCCAGTTAGCACTTTTAAACTATATGCGACCAATTCTTACAACAGAAGAGATTAAAAAAGTTTTCGCATTAGTTTTCAATGAAATTAATAACCACGAGGACGATATGCTATCTTGGGAAACTGTGTATCATTTTTTCTCACAAATACAAAGTGATAGCTTAGATAGCCCTTTTTCATCTCATATATTAGACGAAGAAAAATTATCGAAAATCCTTATTGACGAAAATTTAAAAGGAAAAGATGCCGAAAAGGTTTATGTATTTTTAACAGTTATGACGCTTATTGCAAAGGCGACTGTTACAAAAAAATTGGTACAAAAAATTGTTAAGGAAAATTTCTACAAAGGGGAAATATAATAGTTGAATATCTTATCTGCTGAAAAAATTTCAAAAAGTTATAGTGAAAAAATACTATTTGACGATATATCAATTGGAATTAGCGAGGGTGAAAATATATGCTTAATTGGCATAAATGGAACAGGTAAGTCCACTTTTTTAAAGGTCATTGCAGGGTTGGAATATCCAAATAGTGGAAGTGTTATTGTTGGGAACAACATAAAAATAGAATATCTACCTCAAAATCCTGTTTTTGATAAAGGTGTAACCGTTCTTGAATATGTTTTTAAAAGTAACTCACCAGTTATGAATTTAATTCGAGAATATGAGCTTGCATTGCAAAATGTTAGCGAATGTCCAAATGATGCTACGTGGCATAAAAAACTAATAGACCTAACGCAAAAAATGGATAGTATGGAAGCATGGTCGGTTGAAAAAGAGGCTAAAAGTATTTTAACAAAGCTTGGCGTTGCAGACTTTAATGGGATAATTGATAATTTATCTGGTGGACAAAAAAAGAGAGTTGCAATGGCAAGCGCACTAATAAGTCCTTCCGATTTATTAATTCTTGATGAGCCTACAAACCATATTGATAACGATACTGTGGATTGGCTTGAAAAATATCTTAATAAACGAACTGGCGCACTTCTTATGGTTACTCACGATAGATATTTTCTTGAAAGAGTGGCAAATAGGATAATAGAGCTTGACGATGGAAAGCTTTACAGCTATATGGCAAATTACAGCAAATATTTAGAAATGAAGGTTGAACGAGAGGAAATACAGCAGACTACAAGTGTGAAAAGAAAAAATTTGCTAAAAAAAGAATTAGAGTGGATACGAAAGGGTGCAAAGGCACGCTCTACTAAGCAAAAAGCCAGAATTGATAGGTATAATAGGCTAAACGAGGAGCATAGTCCAATAGAAAATGACACTATTGCTATTAAAGTGGCAACCTCACGCCTTGGCAAAAAGACGATTGAAATTGAAAATATTAGTAAAAGCTTTGGTGATTTGCAGGTAATTCGTGATTTCAGCTACAACTTTTTAAGAGATGACAGGGTTGGTATTATTGGGAAAAATGGAATGGGAAAATCTACACTGCTAAAAATTATTGCAGGTGAGCTAAATATTGATAGTGGCAATGTTTCTACTGTAAAGGTTGGGTACTTTTCTCAGGAAAATGAGGAAATGGACGGTGACATTAGAGTAATAGATTATATTCGTGAGGTTGCCGAGGTTATAGCAACGAACGACGGCACGATAACTGCCTCGCAAATGCTTGAGAGATTTTTATTCCCCCCAAGTGTTCAATGGACGCCAATTTCAAAGCTATCTGGTGGCGAAAAACGCAGATTATACCTTTTGCGAGTGCTGATTGATGCACCGAATATTTTATTATTAGACGAGCCAACGAACGACCTCGACATTCAAACACTTTCTATATTAGAGGATTATCTTGATGAATTTATTGGCGCAGTAGTTGTAGTATCACACGATAGGTTTTTCTTAGACAGGGTTACAAAAAAGATATTTTCATTTGAGGGTAGTGGGTTAATAAAAGAATACACAGGAAATTATTCCGACTATGTAGAAAAGTGCCAAAATGATATTGAAGTTGAAGAAATTAAAGTCAAGGTTATAAAACCCGAAAATAAAAAGGATAAACCCCTTAAGCTTACCTATAACGAGCAAAAGGAATTAGAACAAATTGACGATAAAATTGGAGGGTTAGAAGCAGAATTAGAAAGCATAAAAATAAGAATTGCTGAGGCTTCAAGTGATTTTATTACTCTGCAAGAATTTTTAGCGAAACAGAAAAATGTAGAGGAAGAACTAAACCAAGCTATGGATAGATGGATTTATTTGAATGAATTAAGCGAAAAAGTATCAAATCAATAGGAGTGTCGGCGAAAAGATTGCACTAAAATCAGAAACCATATGAAAATTGAGGATTATTTAAAAGAAAATAAATAAAAGATATTTTGGTAATAATAAACATCACCATTATATTTTAACAATGTTAGCACAGCTAAAATTATTTAGGGATGGTAATGACCATTCACTACATAGTTTTGCAAAAAGTAAAACCCTTGAAAGGTTATTTTCAAAGGTTTTAATAGATGGTACCGATGGTCGGACTCGAACCGACACGCC
>CAYVWT010000147.1:0-2870 GCA_964455565.1 uncultured Clostridiaceae bacterium
AAAAATGACGGAAGACTTGATGTATTATACAACAATGCCTCGGTTTTTTTAGGAAATCATGATAATATGGTATCCGAGCTTTCGCCTGAAATATTGTTAATACTACCTCAGAAGTGCGCCACTGTTTTTATTTGAAAAATGCACCACATTTTTGGGCATAGCAAAGCAAGCCAATGCAAAAAGTGCTTTTTGGCGTACAATTAAAATATAAAATTATAAATGAAAATAGTGCAGGTGCGATTAAAATTATGAGCCGTTGGTTTCTGATTTTTCCTTTTAGATTTTATGCCTATTCATCCAGTTAAGCGTATCTTGCATACGACCGTCAACATCTCTTTCAAGCTCAATTATGTGCGAACAATGGCAAATGCGACTTATAAGTGCACTTGCAAGCTTTGTGTCACCCAGTGGTGTTGCCCATTCATCAAAATTGAGGTTTGATGTAATGATAATGGAGCCTTTTTTATCTCTGGTTGAAAGAATGCTAAAAAACAGCTCTGCAATTTCCTTGCCAAAGGAATAGTAGCCAAGCTCGTCAATAATCACTAAATCATAAGCTACAAATCTTTGCTTAAAATTCGTGATTTGACTCATACTCATGGTTTCTTTAAGCTTGATTATTAGGTCAGCGACGCTTACAAACAGCACACGCATTCCTTTTTGGCAAGCTAACATTCCAAGTGATGTAGCATAAAATGTTTTTCCTGCACCTGTCGCACCCATTAGAATAATATTTTGCTTATTACCAATAAAATCAAGTGTTTCAAGCTCCTTAAATTTATCAACAAACCGCTTGTCATACACGCTTTTGTCGAAATCATCAAGAAAAAGCTTCTGTGGGAATTTCGCTTCTTTGATTTTACGCTCTATGCTGTTTGCTTGCTTTAACAGGTATTCATTTTCTAATAGATGGTGTAAAAATTCTTCATACGGTTGATTTGTTTTAGCGGCTTCATCAATTAAGGATTTATAATTTTCACGTATAAAAGTCAAGCGAAGGACTTTGCAAATTTCATATATATTCATTCTACCGCACCGCCTTTCGCTAAATCGGCATATCCCTTTAAAATGGCATCTGTTTTTGTTTTCACAGAAAGCTCGCTTTTGACAACATCTTTTGCAATTAAAGTTGCTTTGTTTTTAACCTTATTTTCAAAAACAGCCAATAATTCAGACAATGTTGCATGTTTATTATCCTTTAATATCTCAATAAATTTGCGTGGCTTGTCCTTAAAATACATCTCGAATATTTCCTTTAATTTTGGCAACGCTCTAAGTGCAACACTATTTTCAAGTGCCCCAGGCTTTTTTTCAAATACGTTTAAAAAGTGCATAATATCAACAATATCTTCTGCTTTGAGCTTTGAACGACAATGCCTTGCAATTTCCACAAAATCAAACATAATACGAATTTCATCATAATATGTTTTTACACTAACTCGCTTTCC
Organism: uncultured Clostridiaceae bacterium; assembly: GCA_964455565.1. Lineage (GTDB taxonomy): Bacteria > Bacillota > Clostridia > Monoglobales > Firm-18 > CAYVWT01. Next base: position 1,449 of record CAYVWT010000147.1, read on the forward strand.
AACGAATTGTTCTGGCACAGAATATCTGTTGCCATCACTACTAACAAAACCATATTTGCCGACAATACCTTCTGAAAATTCAGCAAGCTCATAGGCTTTTGGGGCTGGTTTCAAATATGTTTTCTCAACCTCAATATCACAGCCTATGTTTATCTTTTTAAGCTCAATATCGATATGTTTCCTTACTGCATCTAAGCTTGCAAAATTTTGATTGAGTGCAAACAGTCTATTACGAAGAATTTCTACACTCCGCTCTACAGAGCCCTTTTCGTTGCCTGCATAAGGGCTTGTGGTGCGAACCTCATAACCATAATATGATGCAAGTTTTAATAGCTCACTATTGAGCTTTTTGGTATTTTTAGGTCCAAAAGAAGTCACAACATTTCGCATATTATCATAAAAAACTTCTTGCCACACACCCCCTACAAGCTCAAAAAAATTCACATGGCTATCTAAAAAGGCAGCTTGCTTTTGGCTGTCGTACAAAAAGCACCAGCGAAAATTACTTGCTGGTGCACAAAATACTGCCATTTGATATTTTTTTATACCTTCGCCTAAATCAAGTTTTACCTCGCCATAATCAAACTCCAATCGCTTGCCATAGTCGTAATATTGTTTGATATATACATTTGGGTATTTTATCGGTTTTCTAATTTTCGCAAGCTCAATATTCACCGTTGCAATAGAAATGTCAAAGCCCTCATCTAACAGTATTTGATGAATTTGCTTGTTTGTTAGTTTTTGCTTGTTCCAACCTAATAGCTCGTTCTTTTTTACATCTTGGCGTGCAAGCTGCGTTAACCGCTTTGTAAATTCAGGTGTTACCTTGCGTTTATGCCCTGTTCGATTTTGATATACAGGCGGTGAATAAAGCTCGGATTGGATGGTTCGCTCATCTGTGCCCTTTTGTTCCATCTCATCTAATTTAAGCTGTGTTTCGTTCCAATATCTTGATATGGTTCTTCGGTTAATATGCAATAACTCCGCAATTTTTCTTGTCGATTGACCTGCCCGTTTCAAATCAATTATTTTTGATTTTTCATTAGTGGTTAACATAATTTTGCTCCTAACATTTCTAAAATTATGGCTCAATTTTAACCTACAATATTTTCAATAACACCACTATATTCCAAAACGACCTTTTTTGCAACTACTGGTGTAGTTTTTAACTAAAAAAGTGCACCACATTTGGCGCACTTCTGAGGTAGTATTGACAGGCATTACCTTGATTTACTTGCCAAAGAGGATATTATCATTACCCGCAATGGTCGTAAAATCGCTAAACTTGTGCGAGAAGAAGATGATTTGGTTTCTGTTTTAGATTCTCTTATCGGTATCTTGCCATCAAACCTTACACTTGAAGATGCCAAACAGGAAAGGATGGCAAGATATGAACGTAATGATTGATACAAATATTGTTAT
>CAYVWT010000148.1:0-2863 GCA_964455565.1 uncultured Clostridiaceae bacterium
GCAAATCCGTATACAAGCGGTTCATTCACGCAGAGTTTGTATCAGGTGTATAATACGGTGCCGTTACCGAACGGAGCGACATACTGCTCCATGTATGCTGATGATATAAAAATATATACAACGAATGTTACAGGCATCTTTATAGACGATACCCCGGCGGTTTTACAAAAAGCTGGTGATACCATGCAACTGACGGTGAATAAGACGGTATATATTCCTGTGGTAATTGCATGGAGCTCAAGTAATCCCGATGTTGCAACCGTAGACCAAAACGGTCTGGTGACGGTAGTTGGAGCTGGTACGGCAGTTATCACCGCAACAGCGGATAATATTTATACTGCAACATACACGTTAACAGTACCTGAGCTAATCGTTGAGAATATTATACTTACGGATAATGCAGGAATCCAAATTCAAACCCCTATATCGCTTAGTACGGTTAAGGCATGTGCTACTTTAACAAATAACACCAATGCACAGAAGAATGTTTTAATCGTGTTGGCAGTATATAAAGATAACCATATCTTGGGGGAAATGGCTGTCGATACTTTTCAAGTTGGTGCAAAGCTAAAAAATGAAACTGCTTGTGCAGAGTTGGCTTTGCCTGCATATTCAACAGGAAATATGCTTAAAGTATTTATTTGGGAAGAATTGAATAAAATGAAACCTTTAATGCAAAAATTGCAGTATAGCATTAAATAACGTGAGTTCGACAAAAAAAATATTTATCATAAAATTCGGTGTTTCTATTTGCTATTTTAGTCTGTAGGGAGGATTGCATCCGATCGATAACACAAAAGTGCAAATTTTCACCGTTTCGGGCGGATGCAATCCGCCCCTACAAGTATTATTAAACTCACTTTAAATAATAACTAAGGAGTAGATTTTAACATGACATTGAAAGAACGGGTGAGAGCGGCGATTTCTCACAAGCAACCCGGCAGGGTGCCGGCAAATTTTGAATTTGTGGGCATTGTAGCCGAAAAGCTTATGAAGCACTATGCGGCCAATGATTTTGAACAGGTATATCAAAAGCTTGAAATAGACATCAGGCCGGTAGCGCCTGCATATATAGGACCGGAGTTGAAAAGCTGGAAATACGGCGATGTTCCGATTGAAAATATTGAGGCAATGTATTGCGTAAGATAAATGAAACTAAGGTAGGTGATAAATATGTATAATATTAATAATAATATAAATTACAAACAATTCCTTTCCAAACATGATATGCTTTGGGACACCATTCCGAAAGGATGGCGTGACGCACCCTTTGGGGGAAATGGGCTCATGGGCACATATATGTTTGGTATGGACGCAAATACAATTGCTTGGGAAATAGGGAGGACAGATGTCGTTGATAACAGGCAGGATGATGATACGCCGCTTTACGCCAAAAGAAGGCTGCCGATAGGAAAGCTGATATTGTCAACGGCAGGAAGCATAGAAAAATCGGATACAAGGTTAGACCTGTATCAGGCCGAATTTGAAACAAATGTTACCACTGATAAGGGTGAAATACAGCTTACAACATGGGTTCACGCGGATGAAAATATAATAGCGATAGAGATAGAAACAAGCGGAGATGAAAAGTCGTGTGTTGTCGATTTCATACCGCAGAAGACTACCTGCTCCGAACGGATTTACAGCAAGATCAAAACCGTAAAGCCCGATCCCGACCCAGTTTGCACTGAAAATCAAGGGCTTAATATTACCGCACAGGAGTTGCTTGCGGGCGGAGGGTATGCAACCGTTTGGCAGAGGTTTGAGCTTGCGGAAAATAAAAGTGTGGTATTTGTAAGCGTAGGAAAGTCGAATAAAACAGAAAACGCAAAAAATCAGGCTGTAGAAAATGTTTTAAGGGCACATTTCGTAGGAGTTGAAAGGCTTAAAACCACCCATAGGCTCTGGTGGGACGAGTTCTATAAAAAAAGCTTTCTATCCATTCCAGACACACGGCTTGAGAGCTTTTACTGGATACAATTATATAAGCTTGGCTCGGCAACAAGGGCGGATAAGCCGGCAATAGACCTTATGGGACCGTGGTATTGTAATTCGCCGTGGCTTATCATTTGGTGGAATCTGAACATTCAGCTTACCTACTGGCCTGTGTTGGCGTCAAACCATTTGGATTTGGGCGAATCTTTCGCTAAAATGATGTTTGGCAATATAGAGAGCCTGTCTAAAAATGTACCGCCGGAATACCAAAGCAATTGTGCGGCTATTGGAAGAACATCAAGCTATGACTGTTTAAACGATGACCTTGTGGGCATGGAGTTTTGCAACCTGCCATGGGTGTGCCACAGCCTTTGGCTACAATATAGATATTCAATGGATAAGGTAATGCTTAAAAATGAGTTGTATCCTCTGCTGAAAAAGACGATGAATTTCTACATAAAAAATCTTAAAGAGGGTGAAGATGGTAAGTTACATTTGCCACAATCCATATCGCCCGAATATTCACTTTTGACAGAGGATTGCAATATTGATTTGGCATTAATCCGCTGGGGTTTAAAAACATTAGTCGAAATATGCGGTGTTTTGAGCATAGATGATGAAATGCTCTCTGTATGGATGAATGTCTTGGAAAGCTTGGTCGGTTATCAGATAGACGAAACAGGGCTTATGATCGGCAGAAATGTTCCATTGGAGGAATCTCACCGGCATTTTTCACATTTGTTCCCCATATTCCCGCTCTATTTAATAAAATGGGAGCAAGACGAATATCGGGAACTTATCGAAAAATCGGTTGACAGGTGGTTGAATTTGACCGGGAAATTAGAGGGATATACATATACTGCTGCGTCGTCTATGTGTTCAACAATGGGCAGAGCCGATGTGGCTGCTCAATATTTAAACGAGATGA
>CAYVWT010000149.1:0-2838 GCA_964455565.1 uncultured Clostridiaceae bacterium
ATGGTTGCTGATGCTCCTCACCTTGATGGTCAATATGCAGGCTTTGGTAAGGTTATAGAGGGAATTGAAAATGCAGATAAAATTGTAAGCACTAAAACAGGTGCACAAGATAGACCAATTGCAGAACAAAAAATGAAAAAGGTTACTGTTGAAACATTCGGAGTAACCTACCCAGAACCAGAGAAAAAATAATTATAAATATCATAAAAAAATGCCCCTTGCATTATGCAAGGGGCATTTTTTTCTTTGCGCTTTGTTCTTTGCGGCTCTGCACTAATCCTAGTACATTCCGCCCATTCCGCCACCCATGCCACCTGCTGGCATAGCCTGTTCTGGAGCTGGTTTATCTGCAACAACGCTTTCTGTTGTAAGAATCATTGAAGCAACACTTGCAGCATTTTGAAGTGCTGAACGTGCAACCTTTGTAGGGTCAACAATACCTGCTTCAACCATATTAACATATTCCTCTGTTAAAGCATTAAAGCCAATTCCTGTTGCGCTACTTTTTACTTTTTCAACTATAACAGAACCCTCAAGTCCTGCATTTGCAGCTATTTGCTTAACTGGCTCTTCAAGTGCTTTAAGAACAATCATCATACCAGTTTTTACATCACCAGTAGCACCCTCTATAACCTTTAAAACAGCAGGTATAGCGTTAATAAATACCGTACCACCACCTGCAACGATACCCTCTTCAACAGCCGCACGAGTAGCCGCAAGAGCATCCTCTATGCGAAGCTTTTGCTCTTTCATTTCTGTTTCAGTTGCCGCACCAACCTTGATTACTGCAACACCGCCAGATAATTTTGCAAGGCGTTCTTGCAATTTTTCTCTGTCAAAATCTGATGTTGTTTCTTCAATTTGTACCTTTATTTGTGATACTCTATTGCTTATTTCTTGCTTGTCGCCAGCGCCATCAACTATTATTGTATTTTCCTTTTGAATTTTTACTTGATGAGCACGACCTAATTGTGCAAGGGTTGTTTCTTTAAGCTCAAGAGCAAGCTCATCCGAGATAACCTCGCCACCTGTTAAAATTGCAATATCTTGCAGCATTGCCTTACGTCTGTCACCAAAGCCAGGAGCTTTAACACATACGCAAGTGAAAGTTCCACGAAGCTTATTTAAAACTATTGTTGTAAGTGCCTCGCCCTCAACATCCTCTGCAATTATAACAAGCTTTTTACCCTGCTGAACAATTTGTTCTAAAACAGGTAAAATATCTTGAATACTTGATATTTTTTTATCAGTTATTAAAATATAAGGATCGTCTAAAACAGCTTCCATTTTTTCTGTATCTGTAACCATATAAGGTGAAATATAGCCACGGTCAAACTGCATTCCCTCTACAACATCACTGTAGGTTTCAGCAGTTTTGCTTTCCTCAACAGTTATAACTCCGTCGCTTGTAACCTTATCCATTGCATCTGCAATTAGGTTACCGATTGTATCACTACCTGCTGAAATCGAAGCAACACGGGCAATATCTTCCTTGCCTTTTATTTTATTGCTATTGCTAAGTATCGATGCAACTGCTGCATCAACTGCAATAGCGATACCTTTTCTAACTATCATAGGGTTTGCGCCTGCTGCAACATTTTTAACGCCTTCTCGTACTATTGCTTGTGCTAAAAGTGTAGCAGTTGTTGTACCGTCACCAGCAACATCATTGGTTTTTGTAGCAACTTCCTTTACAAGCTGAGCGCCCATATTTTCAAATGCATCTTCAAGCTCAATTTCCTTTGCAATTGTAACACCGTCATTTGTGATTAGTGGTGACCCAAATTTCTTGTCAAGAACAACATTTCTACCCTTAGGACCAAGAGTAATTTTAACTGTATTTGCAAGCTTATTAACGCCACGTTCTAACGCTTTGCGAGCGTCCTCACCGTATAAAATATCCTTTGCCATTGTTATTTCCTCCTATTCTACTTTAGCTAAAATATCGCTTTGACGAAGAATTGTATATTCAACACCGTCAAGCTTTACTTCTGTGCCTGCATATTTGCTGATTAAAACCTTATCACCGATTTTAACCTCCATAACGATATCTTTACCCTCAACAACACCACCAGGTCCTACTGCAACAATCTCTGCCATTTGTGGTTTTTCTTTAGCTGTGCCAGGAAGAACGATACCGCTTTTTGTGGTTTCTTCACTCTCCAACATTTTAATAACTACTCTGTCTGCAAGTGGTTTAATGTTCATAAACTTATTACCTCCCTTTTTCAATAATATTAGCACTCGATAACTTAGAGTGCTAATAACTGTTACTATATTATCCAATTTATTAGATTTTATCAATTCCTACAATTGGCTAAAATATGAATTTATACACAATTTTCTTTAATTACCTTTGATTTCCTCTTGTTTTCAGCTTTTTTCTAATAAACATATAGCCTGAGCTGATATGCCCTCGCCATTTCCCTCAAAACCAAGCCTTTCAGTGGTCGTTGCCTTAACGCTAATATCATCAACATCAACACTCAGCGCCTTAGCTATAATTATACGCATCTGTTCAATATATGGTGCAAGCTTTGGGGATTGCGCTATAATAACTGAATCTATATTTGAAATTACAAAGCCTTTATTTTTAGTTAATTCACAAACCTTTTCAAGTAATAATACACTTGAAATTCCTTTATAGCTGTTATCATTATCTGGAAAATGCTTGCCAATATCTCCAAGCGATAGCGCACCTAAAATTGCGTCCATTATTGCATGAATTAAAACATCAGCGTCAGAATGTCCAAGCAGGCCCTTTGAATATGGAATTTCAACGCCACCTAATATTAATCTTCTACCCTCTACTAATTTATGCACGTCATAGCCAATTCC
>CAYVWT010000150.1:0-2792 GCA_964455565.1 uncultured Clostridiaceae bacterium
AATCCTTTTTCCATTTCATCTAAAAAAAACTCTCTAATTATACATGCAATCCCAAAATCTATCATTGCAAACTGTGCTAGTAGTTCGAAGTTACCGAGCTCAATTTCTGGCTTTATATCAATACCATTTGTTTCAAAATATTTATCAATATAGGCTCTAGAGTTGCTTCCTTTCTCAACCAACATAATAGGATATTTTACTAATTCAATTATTGATTGATCTTCCAATGAAAGATGCCTGTATTTAGAGCCAACGACAAAACAATCATGAATTTCCATAACCTTTGTAATGAGAAGTTGCTCATCTTCAACTGGTAAATTGATTATTCCAATATCAATTTTGCCCTTTTTGAGCATTTCGATAATAACATCAGTCTTTTGATTAGTTACATGAATATTCACCGCAGGGAAATTATGGTTAAATTGCTTTAAGTGGGGTACTAGGTAGTGTTTACAGATTGTATCCCCTACACCTATGGAGATATCACCAATTTCAAGTTCTTTCATTTCGGAGATTTTCTTTTCACCCAGATACAAAAAGTTAAATGCTTTCTCAACATACATATAAAGCATTTGTCCTTCACTTGTAAGTTTAACCCCCTTTGGTATTCTAAAAAACAATTTGCAGCCTATTTTCTCTTCAAGCTGCTGTATAGAACGGCTCACAGCAGGTTGGGTAATATACAATTGCTCTGCCGCTTTCGAAATACTTCCCTCTTTTGCAACGCAATAAAACGTCTTATATAATTCAGTATTTATATTCATATAACCTTTACTTATACCCCTTATGTTTAATATGCATTTTATTTATACTTATTCCTATATTATAATTTGCATTGAAGAAATCTTCAAGGTTTATACTAAAACAATTTGTGTTTATACTAAAACAATGTGTGAATACTAAAACTGAATTATTAGATATTTCAGTGTGTTAAAAAAATAACGAAATTAAAATGGAGGTTCATTATGCAGAAAAAAATTGAAAAGACAGAACAGACAGATCAGACAGAACAGGCAATTAATGTAAGACAAACAGTCGAATTGCTTGTTTCCAATGCTGGAAAAGCTCTTGAAACATTTATGGAAATGAAACAGGAACAAGTTGATACCATAATTAAAGCCATGGCTGTAGCTGGAGTTGACAAGCACATGTACCTGGCAAAGATGGCGATAGAAGAAACAGGCCGTGGAGTATATGAAGATAAAATTATTAAAAATCTATTTGCCACAGAATACATTTACAACAGTATAAAAAAAGAAAAAACTGTTGGTATTGTAAATGAAAATGATTACGAGGATTATGTAGAAGTAGCTGAACCTGTTGGTGTTGTAGCTGGCGTAACTCCCGTCACAAATCCTACATCAACAACCTTGTTTAAGTCTATTATAGCAATGAAGACCCGTAACCCGATTATTTTCGCCTTTCACCCATCTGCACAGAAGTGTAGTGCTGAAGCAGCAAAAATCGTAAGAGATGCTGCAGTGGAAGCTGGTGCACCTGAAAATTGCATTCAATGGGTGGAGTTGCCATCTATCGATGCAACAAATATGCTTATGAATCATCCTGGTGTTTCATTAATACTTGCAACTGGCGGTTCGGGTATGGTAAAGGCAGCCTATAGCACAGGTAAACCAGCTCTTGGTGTAGGACCTGGCAATGTTCCCTGCTATATCGAAAAAACTGCAAAAGTCAAAAGAGCGGCAACTGATCTTATACTTTCAAAAACTTTTGACAATGGTATGATATGCGCATCAGAACAAGCAGTTATAGTAGATAAGGAAATAAGCGAAGAATTTGAAACTTTTATGAAAGAAAATAAATGCTATTTTCTAAATAGTGATGAAATTGCTAAGCTTTCAAAGTTAGCTGTAGATGAAAATAAATGTTCTCTAAATGCAGATATTGTAGGGCAAAGTGCCTTTGCAATTGCTAAGATGGCAGATGTAAACGTAGATGAAGATACAAAAATCCTTATTGCCAAGCTTGAAGGTGTAGGAGTGGCTTATCCACTATCACGAGAAAAATTAAGCCCAATTCTTGCGTACTATGTAGTTGATAATTATCAAGAAGGTATTAGAAAAGCTGAAGAAATGGTTGAATTTGGTGGTTTAGGCCATTCGGCTGTTATACATTCAGAGGACCAGAAAGTAATTGATCAATTCAGCGCCAGAGTAAAGGTTGGAAGACTTATTATCAATTCACCTTCTACGCACGGAGCAATTGGAGATATTTATAATACAAATATGCCTTCTCTTACGCTCGGTTGTGGATCATATGGACATAACTCCACAACCTCAAATGTTTCAGCTGTAAACTTGATAAACAAAAAGAGAATGGCAAGGAGAAAAACAAATATGCAGTGGTTTAAAATACCTGGTAAAATATATTTTGAATACGGCTCAACCCAGTATCTTAAAGACATGCCCGATATTAGCAGAGCCTTCATTGTCACTGACCCCTACATGGTCAAGCTTGGATATGTAGATAAAGTTCTTTACTATCTAAGAAAGCGTGATAAATATGTTCACAGTGAAATATTCGCTGATGTTGAACCTGACCCATCAGTGGAAACCATAATGAAAGGCAAACAGCTCATGGAAAACTTTAAACCCGATGTTATCATTGCACTTGGTGGTGGCTCAGCTATAGATGCTGCTAAAGGTATGTGGCTTTTCTACGAGCATCCAGAGCTTGATTTTAACATACTCAAATTAAAATTCATGGATATCAGGAAAAGAGTATTCACATATCCGAACTTGGGCAGTAAAACCAAGATGGTGGCTATACCTACA
>CAYVWT010000151.1:0-2776 GCA_964455565.1 uncultured Clostridiaceae bacterium
CACAAAAGAACCGTCCCCTTGTGTTCCAAAGAACCGTCCCCTTGTGTTCCAGTGTTTGTGTTTGCAAAAGAACCGTCCCCTTGTGTTCCTGACCAATAATTGATGCGAAACAACTCTGCTTAGAGGGTGTTATTATAAAATTTTAGTAAAGTTTTTTGGCGATACTCCTGTAATATTTCTGAATGTTTTGTAGAAATTTGAATAGTCATTAAACCCAACCATATCAGCTATTTCTTGAACAGGAATATTATTTATTAATAAATCTTTTGCCGCAAGCACACGTTTTTGTGCAATAAACTTACCAATGGAATAGCCAGTTTGGTCTTTGAACGAATGGGAAAGGTGAAATTTATTCAAATGAAATTCTTCCTCTAATTTATCAAGGCTTATATCTTGAAATAAATTTTCGTTTATATATTCAATTATATTTTGCACCTTATTATATCTATGAAATTTTTTATCGCTAATAGATAATATTGAATCTATCGTTGCAATAATTTGAACTATATTTGTTTTAATCATAAGCTCACTTTGTGGCAGGGCGTTGCGAGTATAATAATCTATATTCCTAAATTTTTCATCTAAGCCATATTTTTCAACAAATTTGGAGTCGATTTTATTTTGTTGTCCTAATTTTCTTTGCTCTATGCCTTGAAAAGGATTATAGTCCTTCGTTATAAATTCTGACAAAAAATTTAGCTTTAAAAATACTAATGCTCTTGTATATTTTGCGTTTGATTTAAATACCGGAGAGTGTAATTCTCTTGAATTTGTAAACAAAATATCATTGTGAGAAAGCTCATAAATATTACCTTCCACAGAATATACTGCATCACCCTCTAAAAATAAATATATCTCATAGCAATCGTGCATATGAGGCGGAACATTTGGCGAGGTTGCACGATCTTGATAGTTATAATTAAAAGCACCACATTTAGAATAATATATATAACTTTCTTTTGCCATAAATTTATCACCTCAATAAAACTATACCACAAGATTTGCAATGTTTCAAGCAAAAATAATTATGTATTTATTATATTAAATATGAGATAATTTAAAAAACGAATTAAATTTTGGAATAGAGGTGCAAAAGGTATGCAAATGACATTTAGGTGGTATGGTGATTCTGACCCAGTAACGCTGGACAAAATTCGTCAAATACCAGGTGTAACAGGAATAGTAACTGCAATTTATGACATTCCAGTTGGGCAAGCATGGGACTTAGAAAGTATAATGGCGTTAAAGAAAAAGGTTAATGACAAGGGCTTAGATTTTAAAGTAATCGAGAGTGTGCCAGTTCACGAGGATATTAAAACAGGTGACGGAAACAGGGACGAGTACATAGAAAATTATTGTACATCACTTCGCAACCTTGCAAAAGCAGGGGTTGAGGTTGTTTGCTATAATTTTATGCCAGTTTTCGACTGGACACGCTCTGACCTTTCGTTTGAACTTCCAGACGGTTCAAATGCACTAATTTACGTCAAAGAGCAAGTAGAGAATATGAACCCACTAACTGGTGATTTATCACTTCCAGGCTGGGATTCCAGCTATACAAAAGAAGGTATGAAGGCACTGCTTGAAAAATATCATAATATAACCGAAGAGGATTTATGGAACAACCTTAAATATTTCTTAGAACGTGTTATTAAGGTTGCAGAGGAAGTTCAAATCAAAATGGCTATACATCCGGACGATCCACCATGGTCAATTTTTGGCTTACCAAGAATTATAACTAATAGGGATAATCTTGCAAGGTTTTTAAAATTAGTGGACAGCCCTAATAATGGCTTAACACTTTGCTCTGGCTCGCTTGGGGTTTCACCAACTAATGATGTTCCTGCCCTAATTCGTGAATTTGGGGATAGAGTGCATTTTGGGCATTGCAGAAATGTTAAAATAACTGGTGACCAAAGCTTTGAAGAATCATCACATAGAAGTAGTGACGGTTCACTTGATATGTATGAGATTATGAAAGCATACCACGATATTGGCTTTAAAGGCCCAATTCGCCCAGACCACGGACGTATGATTTGGGGAGAACAAGGCAGACCTGGCTATGGACTATACGACAGGGCATTGGGTGCTGTATACTTAAACGGACTTTGGGAAGCAATCGAAAAGGAGAATAAGTAGATGAATTTACCCTTTAATATTGATTTAAAAGGCAAAACAGCAGTAGTAACTGGTGGTGGAGGAGTTATATGTGGGGTTTTTGCACAGGCATTAGCAAAATGTGGTGCTAATGTTGCAATACTTGATTTAAGATTGGAAAACGCACAAAAGGTAGCAGATGAAATTAACAAAAACGGTGGCAAGGCTATTGGTGTTGCTGCAAATGTATTAGAGGTTGACAGCTTAAAAGAGGCACATAAAGCTGTAACAGAGGCTTTTGGTGGCTGTGATATACTAATTAATGGTGCTGGTGGAAATCACCCAAAAGGCACTACAACAAAGGAATATTTATATAGTGAGGATATTGGAAATTCTGAGCTTGTAACATTTTTTGATTTAGACCCACAAGGGGTTGAGTTTGTTTTCAACTTAAACTTTATTGGTACACTCCTGCCAACACAAATTTTTTCAAAGGATATGGTTGGGAAAAGTAGTTGCACAATAATAAATATTTCTTCAATGAATGCGTTTACTCCACTTACTAAAATACCTGCATATAGTGGTGCTAAGGCTGCTGTTAGCAATTTTACGCAGTGGCTGGCAGTACATATGAGCAAGGTTGGAATTAGGGTTAATGCAATTGCCCCAGGTTTTTTTG
>CAYVWT010000152.1:0-2684 GCA_964455565.1 uncultured Clostridiaceae bacterium
CTGCCCTCTGCTTTTACTGTAACAAAGCCACAGAAGAATGATACCTTTGAAACTATAACACAAGGTGAACTTAAACTAATAGGACTTACAGGGCTTAAAAGTATCAGCTTTTCAAGCTTTTTCCCAGTAAGAGATTATAAATTTCTAAGGGATAGAAGCGATAAAGGGTTCGGTTATGTGTACACCATAGACACTTGGATTGCAAGGCGTGTACCAATGAGGCTCATTATTACTGACACACCAATAAATATGGCGGTCGTAATAGATAATTTTGAATATACGGTCAAGGCTGATGGTGATTTAGGCTTCACAATAAATTTCTCAGAATTCAAGGTTTTATAAAAAATAATTGACATATTTAACAATATTCGTTATAATGAATTTAAACTCTAATAAACGAATATAAATTCGTTATAAAGAAAGAAGGTTATTCGGTGAAGCAATTAAAGGAAATTGTATTCAATAGAAACCCGTTATTAATAATGTCGTTTCTCTCGAAAAATAAAAATCAAGAGAATATTTCGGCTTATATTGCTAAAGAACTTGAATTAGGAGCAGGTAGTGTACATCAAATACTCAAACAGTTTGAGGAAAATGGTATTGTAAAATGCAAGAAAGTTGGCAAAACACTTTTATATGAGATGGATAAGGCAAATCCTTTAGTGAAGTCATTTCGTGTGTTTGATAATTTGCTTGATTTAGATTTGCTATTTTGTAATTTAAAGCCCCACTGCAGAAAGATTATATTATTTGGAAGCTGTGCAACGGGAACAGATACGCAAATTAGTGACATAGACTTATTTGTTGTTGCGGATGAGGATGAGAAGTATAATGTATTAAATATTATTTCTAATTATCATTCGAAACGTGAAATAAAGCCAATTATCATTGATACCATTGAATTAATGGAATTGGAAAACAATGATAGAGTTTTTTATAATGAAGTAATGAAGGGTATTGAGATATGGGAGGGCAACAATGGGTATAATTGATGATTTGGAACAAAAAAACAAGTTGAAGAAGGGCATATACTCAGATGAAATGTATCAAAAAGAGTTTGCGGTAGGGCAAAGAGATTTAGAATCATCTAAACGAAGCTTTGAAGATAGTAATTTTAAGTGGGCAATTATCCAAGCGTATTATTCCATATTTCATGCAACAAGAGCTTTGCTATTTAAAGCGGGTTATAGAGAAGAAAGTCATTTTGCATTAAAACTTGCATTTAAAGCACTTTATATTGAAACAGGGATTTTGCCTCAAAGTACATATAATGCATTGGATCGAGGTATGAGCTTAAGAGAAATGGCTGATTACAAAGAAAGTTATTCTCAAAGTGGTGCTGAGAATTTAATTAAATCGGTTATAGAGGCATTAAAGGAAATTGAAAAAGTATTATAAGTTTAGTGGATCGGAAGCCTTATGTTTAATTAACATAGGGTTTTCTTATACCGTTTTGGAGGTGATATAAATGCATGAACTATGGTGCTATCACGAAAACCAGTGGCACAATATAACGGGTGTTGTTGGTAATTTATCATGGAAATCAAGCGTAAATGAACTTGCGGTTACAATGGATTTTGAGGTTGCATATTCTGATGCAGGATATTTTGCCTCTGTACCAATTTCCGAAGGTGATGTTATTTCTCTTAAAAATGGCGAAGAAATATTTAAGGGAATTATACTTACTGAAAATAGGAATGGTAGGTCGGCAAGAAAATATACTGCCTGTGACTTTGCATTTTACCTTAATAAAAGCAAGGAAACATATCAGTTCAACCGTATGAACGCAGGAAAGGCTATACGCAAAATATGTAGTGACTTTGATGTGCCAGTTTCATATATTTGTCCGCTTACGTCCACTATAACGAAAATATATACAGATAAACCACTTTCGGATATTATAAAGGATATTCTTGGCGATGGTTATTATATGGAAATGCGGCCTAATGGGTTATATATTAACAAGCCTGAAAACATCACAATTAGTGGTGTTTTTTCTTTTGCTGAAAACCTTACACCTACACCACTGGGGAAGTTAATGTCTAATCCGCAAGTAACTCGTAGTATTGAGCAAATGAAAAACAGCATTAAGGTTATATCGGGTGATGAAAAAGGCTTTAAAGTCCTGAAAACTGTTAAAGATAATGTACTCATAAATCGTTATGGCTTGTTGCAGGACGTTATTAAATTAGAAAAAGGGCAAGATGCAGGAAAGGTAGCAAATAGTGAGCTTAAAAAGCTTGCAAGGGTCTCTGTTAAATCAAGCCTTGAACTTTTGGGTGACGATAACGTCCGAGCAGGAAGGTACCTTGAACTTTCGGAGCCCATAATAGGAATTGAAGGTGTGTGTCTAATTGAGAGTGCGAGTCATACACTGTCAAATGGAATTCACAAAATGAAAATTGATTTGGGGTGATGTTGTTGGATTCAGTATCAGAACTTGCAAAGTTATTCAAGGAAAGAGAAAATCAAGGAGTTTACTCGCCTATGATTGGCACAGTTATTGAACTCCCTGCCGTACGCATTCGTTTGGGGGATAAAATTATTCTTGATGCTTCACACCTTACTATGTGTGTGGTGCTGCAACATAATGAAGAATACAGCGAAATTGGACGTGAGGTAGTATTATTGCCATACGCAGATGGTCAAAATTTTATAGTAATTGGGGTGATTCAATAAATGTT
>CAYVWT010000153.1:0-2638 GCA_964455565.1 uncultured Clostridiaceae bacterium
AATGTTGCTAATTATATTGTAAAAAAGATTCAATCTGAAAATGCATTATTCTAATTATGAATGTCGAGAAAGGGGTAATATAAATGGCGTTAAGTAAAAGAAATAAACCAGTGTTTACAGGATTTGTTCATATTTTCTTTATTGTATTTAGTATATTATGTATTTTGCCGTTTGCTTTATTAATAGCAATATCGTTGTCAAAAGAGGCAGACATTGCACAGTATGGCTACAAATTTATACCTAAAAATATTGATTTTTTAGCATACAAAATAATATTTAGTAATCCACAGCAATTAATAGATTCCTACGTTGTTACATTTATGTCAACTGCGGTAGGTACAATTATAAGTCTGTTCATTATGTCTTTGGTGGCTTATCCTTTATCAAGAACTAATTTTAAGTATAGAAAAGCCGTTACCTTTTATTTGTTCTTTACAATGCTATTTAGTGGTGGGTTGGTGCCGTCATATATTCTTATTACGCAATATTTAAAGCTGTCGGATACTTTTTGGGTGCTTGTAATACCTGGATTAGTTAATGTATGGTATGTGATATTACTTCGCACTTTCTTCCAAACTATACCTCTATCTATTTTTGAATCTGCCAAAATAGATGGTGCCTCTGAATTAACAATATTTTTTAGAATTGTTATAGCTTTATCTAAACCTGCTTTGGCGACAATTGCGTTATTTTGTGTGCTAATTAGGTGGAATGATTGGTTTACAGCACTATTGTACATAAGAAATGAGAAATTGTTAACGGTACAATATTTGTTACAAAGAATATTATTAGAAATGCAGCTTTTAAATGAGAATGTTCAAAATATTCCACAGGGGCTAAATGAAAACTTTCAAATTCCAACAGAATCTTTAAGAATGGCAATGGTAATTTTAGTAGCAGGTCCTATGCTTGTTGTGTTTCCGTTCTTTCAAAAGTACTTTGTAAGAGGTTTAACGGTTGGCTCAGTAAAAGGTTAAGCAATAAAAAATATGGGGGGAATTTTGCTATGAAAAAATGTAAAAAAGGTTGGTTGGCATTAGCAATCATCAGCACATTAACAGTAATTACTTCAGGATGCTCAACGCAGAAAGCAGGTGGTAATAACAATGGTGCAAATATCGGACAGCCTGTCACTTTAACTTGGTATCATCCAGGAAAGAAACAGCCAGATGATAGCGTGGTATTTGAAAAACTTAATAGTCAAATAAAAGAAAAGATTAATGCCACAGTGAAATTTGAGGTAATTGATACAGGGGCATATAATGACAAAATGAATTTAGTTATTGCTTCAGGGGAAACAATGGACATATGCTTTACGTCTAATTGGACAAACAAATTTTATCCTAATGTGGCAAAAGGGGCATATTTAGCATTAGATGATATGCTTGAAAAGAACACACCAAACTTAAAAAGTTCGTTGCCAGATTTTGTTTGGAATGCAGGAAGAGTGGAAGGAAAGATTTACGCAGTACCTAACTATCAAGTAATGTACAGACAGGATACTCAGGTTGTGCCAAAGGCTTTGGCAGATAAATATAGTCTTAAGCCCGAGGGAATAAAAAAGGTACAGGATTTAGAACCTTTTTTAGAAAAAATCAAGCAAAACGAGCCAACACTATTCCCTATTCAGAACTTTTTTCCGAATTTTTATTATTATGAGCAAATTAAGCCAACTCAAAATGCCGCTATAAAAAAGGATGAGGATGGCTATAAGGTTTATAACTGGTATGAAACACAAGAATATAAGGATTTCTTGAAGCTAAAAAGAGAATGGTTTAAAAAAGGCTACATAAGGTCGGATGCTGCAACCGTAACCAACGATCAATCAGATGTTGATAATGGAAAATACGCTATAAGCTATAACACTTCAAAGCCCGGCGGACTTGAAGATATGAAGTTTAAATATAATAAGGAATTTGTTGAAATACCTATGGATGAGCCATATTTACAGGCGGACGCAGGGACTAGCTCATTAAATGCTATCAGTAGGAATTCAAAAAATCCTGTGCGTGCCTTAATGTTATTAGAACTAATGAACACGGATAAAGAGATATATAATCTAAAATGCTTTGGCATAGAGGGAGTTCACTACGATAAAATAGCAGAGGACCAAATAAAAATAAAAGAAGACAGTAAATATACCCCTAACGCATCTTGGCAGTTTGGAAATCAATTTAATGCTTATTTTACAAATTCGCAAAAGCCAGGAATATGGGCAGAAACACTGCAGACGAACGAAAAAGCTAAGAAATCAAGGCTTGCAGGCTTTGTATTAAATGCTGAGCTTATAAAGAACGAGCTGTCCCAATTAGCTACTGTGGAAAAGGAATATGGCATATTAGGCTCCGGTTCGGTAGATATTGAACCGACATACACCGAATTTATGGAGAAGTATAAAAAGGTTGGCTGCGATAAGGTAATTGCCGAGGTGCAACGTCAGGTTGACGAATGGGTGAAAAGTAAAAAGTAATTAACATGCAGGTTAGCCTTAAACATTGATTCTTGTATGTATAATAAAAACAAAATTTTTAGGAGGATTTTAAAATGAAAAAAACTTTCAAAAGCGTAGCAAGGTTATTGTTAATGTCATTTTTGATACCGTGTGTATTAGGTGGTATGGCAATACCGGTTTTTGCAG
>CAYVWT010000154.1:0-2624 GCA_964455565.1 uncultured Clostridiaceae bacterium
TTACCAAACCCACTATTCATAAGGCTTTAGCACCACTTTTTATATCCCCCATTACCCCCATTTGAAATCGCTTTTTTTCGCGCGTATCTTGGCTGCGGTGTCCGTGTTTACAAATTTTAACAAAATGCATTGCCCCACCGGGTGGGCAAACACCTATTATTTAAACGCTTTGCAGGCTTCATATTGTTTTAATAGATATACTCACGTTGATGTTTACGAGTTATTTTACTGTGACAAGATTTACAGAGTGACACGAGATTCCCTACATCATTCGTTCCACCATTTCGAATTGCAACAATGTGATGCACCTCTGTAGCTGTTTCCAACCCACCTGTTCGCATACACTCCAAGCACAAAGGATATGCTATCAAATATCGTCTACGTATTGCTCGCCACTTGCTGTCATAGCCACGTTCACTTGGGTAGCCACGTTGTTTTTCGTATAACTTGCTGTGCTGCGGACAGTAGCTTTTATCTGTCAGCTCCGGACATCTTGGGTGTTTGCATGGTTTCTTTGGTTGCGTTGGCATTTTAATCATCTCCTAAAAAAGGGTAACAAAAAAGCCCTTGAACCTTTTTGGCTCTTGGGCTATCTCGTTTGTACATATTTCTATAATACTATTATATCATGGGTGAAACGGACATATCGGACATTTTGAAAATTAGTTTTTTTAGGTCATTGCTAAACACCCCTCAAACCCTTTATTTATCTACATTTTCTCTTAAAAATCTATCGTGTTTTTTCCTAACACTATCTTCAGTTGCCGCGAAACAAATGCTTGCTGCTACTTGATTCCAACTTAAACCATTTATGTATCTAAGGCTGATTATTTGCCTAATTTCTGAATTTTCTATGGATTCAATATAACGGTTTAATCCTTTTAACTCTAAGAAACATTTTTTATAATTTAAGTCCAATATCTCCTTCAAATCAGCTATTTCAACTGCATATTTTGCCACCTTATCAGAAATGCCACTCGCTTTTGGCATCCCTGTAATTTGTGCTGTACAACTGGTGGATAAACATTCAAGCTCAGCTATTCTGCGTTGTAACTCTTCAATTTCACGATTTAAAAAGTATAACTGCGATAATTTTTGTTTTGTCATAACCTACCTCCATTGGCTTACCCTTTTACACATTTGTACATACATCGGATAAGTTTCTCTTATATGGACTTGCGTTATTTTTGCAAGACTATCAATTCTTGCTTTGGACTTCAAGAAATCAGCCTTGAACTGCTCCTTAGTTTTATAAAATGAACATACTTTCTTTTCACAAGCCCTTTTTGTTAATACTTCACACCCACTTGCCCTACATGCGAAACAATCTTTTTTAATCATATCTTCAGCCCCTTTATTATTATTTTAACTTCATCAACCGTTCTTACAACCACAGCCACACCACCAGCTTTTACAATATTACGAATGGCAATATCCTGTAGCTTACTTGTTTTCCCCTTATCTGTCTTTACCTCAAAAGCCACAAACCTACCGCCAATGCAGCATATAATATCCGGAATACCAGCTGTGCCGTACATACCACCATGCTCTTTCCAGCAAAAGCATCCATCCAAACCACGCAGATATTTTATAATTTTACTCACTAAATCTTTTTCGAGCATTTTACACCCCTATTTTTGCCGGGTTGCCAAGTTTGCCGAGTACATATATTCTTTTTTATATATACCTTTTATTTGTGTATTATTTTTTATTTCTTTTATATAATGTGGATTACATATATAAGAGTTTTTAAACGACTGGCAATTATGGCAAACTCGGCAAATTTATATTATTTTGAACCCACAAAGCGAATTCCAGACCATGTTCTTTGGCTACCGATGTTATCACGTTTGCGCTTTATACTTACACTTACGCTCTCAACATCTTTGTTAAAGTTTTTCTGGGATACAGCGGAATAGCCACTGGCTTTGCAATATTCTCTATAACTTTCAAACAATTGATTGCGTGGCGTTTCTGCTTGGACATCCATTTCACAACAATCCTCAACAAATGATAAAACGCTATTGCTATCAACTCTGTATCTTTGTAGCTCAGCTTTGGTGCTATCAGTTTCAGAGAACACAAAACCATTTTCAATCAATCGCCTTAAGCCTATAAGTGCAAACTGCAAAATGCCATCGCCTTCCTGATGGAACTTGTTTATTAAATCGTTATCCCTCTTGCTTTCAGGCACAATTTTCGGGAATCTAAGTATAATAAGCCTTCTGTAAAAACCCTCTGATTTATCACCATAATTACGAGGTATATTGTTACAGGAAAACAAGAGTCTTGCGTAGGATTGAAAGCTAAATGGGTCCTTGTTTTTTCGCTCCACAGTTAAAAAATCATCACCTACAAGTGCTTTAAACATTCCATTATCGTCTATATTTTTACTTGGCAGGTCAGCAAATATATTAGCTAGTTTCCCAAATAACTCCGCTGTTTTAAAGCGTTCATTCAAATTTTGCCATGCTACATTGCTGACATTTGCCTCACCAAGTAAAATTTCATTCAGCACCAAAAGTACTCTTGATTTACCTGTGCCAGGTTTCCCTATGATAACAAATGCTTTTTGTGCCTTGTTTACAGGAACTAAGAAGTATCCAAGCATTTCCTGTACCAAA
>CAYVWT010000155.1:0-241 GCA_964455565.1 uncultured Clostridiaceae bacterium
GCATCACTAAGGTTGGCACCTCTAAGGTTGGCACAACCAAGGTCGGCATCACTAAGGTTGGCACAACCAAGGTCGGCATCACTAAGGTTGGCATCACTAAGGTTGGCACGTTCTCCACCATCTTCATTTTCTAACCACTTTTTATGTAATTCTAATATTTTAACTAAATCCATATTTGACAACTCCTTAATTTTTATAGTATAATTACCTTGAATATTTTTTCAGCCTATTGGCTTGTCCG
>CAYVWT010000155.1:251-2590 GCA_964455565.1 uncultured Clostridiaceae bacterium
CTGTTAGCGCAGGCGGATTTTTCATTTTCATACCACGCTTGACATTCCTCTGCATTGTAAACAGCTTGCTTGCCTCTCATAGTAAATGGCATACCACGTTTTTTAATTCTGTTTATCGTTCTTGCATCTACCCCAAATAATTTAGCAAGTTCCTCTCTTGTTACAAACCCTTTTAATGTTTGTTTTGCAATAGTCTTTTTAGTTCTGTTATCACTAAACCAAGCGTGGCAATCAGCCCTGTTGAAATATCTCTCGCCATCTTGTTTTATACGAGGCATACCGTCACTGCACCATTTCGTTACATCAGCTTTGGTGCAAATAAATACATCATAAAACTCTCTTTCGGTCATATACATTTTTCCGTCTATTTCTATGTCCATTATTTCACCCTTAAACTTGTAATGTTACCTTTCATAATTTTAGTTATTTCCTTTTCAAACTTTGACATTGCATAGGCTCTATCGTCACCTGCATAGCTGTCAAATAAATTGATATAATCTTGTGCATTATTGCTTATTCTTGCGATACGTTTAGCGCCTATACCCTCATCGTGTAAAGCTAATGTAATAGCCATTGTAATTTTATTTACGTATTCATATTGCTCTCGTTTATAGCCTTTTTGAATATTGTGCATTACTTTTGCGAAATTATCTTTATTCTTTGCCACACCACATCAACCCCTGACACATCAAATATGCTAATAGCAATAAACCGATAACCATTACTTGCCACGTTGACATTATTTTCAGAAACATTATTTAAGCCTCCACACTTTTAATTTTTTAACTCCAAATTCCAAACATTCAGAATGATGTTGCATATAAAAGTCTATCCTTTTCCCTTTAATTGCTCCCCCTGTGTCCTGTGCTACTCTTACGCCCAATCCCTCAATTTCAACTGTTGCCCCATTTGGTATTACTCCCCAATCTGTGCCGATTGTTACGCCCTCTATTGCTTTTGTGCCACTTTTTGTAATGCCTGTTTGCTTACCACAACACTTTTTACAAGAACAATATGCTGTTACTGTAAATTCCCCTAAATATTCACTTTGTGGCTTGTCCTGTTCAACTTGTGTTGTTTCTGCAATAGGTGTTATAATTTCACTTGCTTGTTTCAACTCTGGCACAGGCTCAATATTTCGTGTTGAATAGGTGTATGCTATGTAGATTACCATTGCTAAACATATTAGCCACAGAATTAAACCTAATAATGCGTTTCTCATATTACCCACCGTTCAGCCTCGCACAATTGGAGATAATCCGCACCCAATCCCCATTTTGCTAATGCTTTACGTTTTGCTGTTCTTGCGCAATTACTACTTGACATAGGTATTTCGATATTTAACGTTCTTTCGCAAAGCGTAACGTGATATATGTATTTTCCTGCTTGCTTTGCTTTCAATATGCGCTTGCTTTTAACCGATAATAACTCGTCAACAGAATTTTCAAGCCTCGAATTTAAAGCAATTAGCGACTGTTCTTGTGTCGCAATCAACCCTCTAAGTTTTGAACTGGTTTTCTTTTCGTCAGCTAAGGCATTGCCCAACTCAACAATTTTTGTGTTGCCTTGTGTTATTTTATTTCGATTTTCTATAACCCTTGACAGTTGTTCATTATAAACAGTGTGCCAATAACTCGCTCTATCCTCTGCCTCTTGCAAAATAGCCTTGTGCTTACTTTTTAACATAAACATTTTACTTTTCCCCCTCAAAATTTAATTTAGATAATTCAATCGCTAACATATATTCCTTTTCGTGCTTATTGCCTTTATGTGTTTCTTTTACTGTTGAAATAAAATCATCTAAATATCCACGAAAACACCCACATCTGATAAATATTTGATTGTCTGTTAGCAGAAAGAAATATGTGCAACCCCTGCGACTACCTATTCCCTCAACTTTAAAAACCGTTTTTAATTCTTTGTCATTTTCAATTTTGCAACACTTACCGAAACTGCAAGACTCACCGAAACTGCAACGCTCACCGAAACTGCAACACTTACCGAAACTGCAAGACTCACCGAAACTGCAAGACTCACCGAAACTGCACCACTTACCGAAACTGCAACACTCACCGAAACTGCAACGCTCACCGAAACTGCAACGCTCACCGAAACTGCAACGCTCACCGAACACTTTTATATCCGTGTAATCACCACTTGGGCATTGTTTGCGACCATCAATAATTTCAAAGCCATCAAATTCCTCTTGCGTGTACTTTTTCACTATTAGCCCCCCTCATAATTTAATTTTTACCTACCTTAATTTTACCCTCTAAAAACTCACTAAACATTTGTGTTATCTGTGGGTTTGTGTACCCTGTTTCAGTTGCCAATGTCTT
>CAYVWT010000156.1:0-2576 GCA_964455565.1 uncultured Clostridiaceae bacterium
AACGACCCTGCGGTTAACAGCCGCATGCTCTACCAACTGAGCTATCAAGGAATATGCTTAAAACTGCAAAAGTGCGTGGTGGGCTTAAGTGGGCTCGAACCACCGACCTCACGCTTATCAGGCGAGCGCTCTAACCAGCTGAGCTATAAGCCCACGCATTTGCAAAATGTTGTTTTAAACACGAGGTACATTATAGCACGGCTGGTAAGTATTTGTCAATAACTTTATAATAAATTTTATTCTGCTAATTTTAATATTACTTTTATAGCATTATTTTGCTGGGCAATATGCCCTGCTTTTTTTTGGTTACCTAAGGTTATAACCCTAACCCCTGCGTATAAATCTGCATTACTTTTTATGCCCAAAGATGAAAATACAGAGCTATTATTTAGTGGAACACCGAATACCTCACCACTTTTGCCTAATTGACCTGCAATATTTAAAAATAATCCCTCTTTTGAATATTGCTCAAAATATGCCTTATCAATTATATAAAGATAGGATTCTCCTGCGGCAATTTCTAATTGTGCTTTTTGCATCATAGCCATATCTTGCTCTGACTTAACTTCTTTTGATATAGTTATTGGCATAAACTCAACGTCTAATTTTCCATTTTTAGTAGCGTCATCAATATATTCCACAAAGGTTTGTTTTATTTTAGTCAAAAGTTCATCGCTAAATGCTTTTTCACCAATATAGCTTACTGTTAGGTCAGGGTAAACCTTATTTGCACATTCTACAAGCGAAAAAACAAGAACAATTGCAGCAAATATTCCTACTATTGTGTGTATCCTGTAATAATACCAATAATTTTCAAACCATTTTTTATCAATCTTGGAATTGAATTTGAATTTCTCCATTTCTACAACCTCGGTTTCATCGTAGGGAACAACAATACATCACGAATTGAAGGGCTGTCAGTTAGTAGCATTACTAACCTATCAACACCAAGCCCCATACCGCCTGTTGGTGGCATACCATATTCAAGTGATAGCAAAAAGTCCTCGTCCATCATATTAGCTTCTTCATCTCCTGCTGCACGCTGTGCAACCTGTGCCTCAAAGCGAGTTCGTTGGTCTAATGGGTCATTAAGCTCTGAAAAAGCATTTGCAAGCTCTCTGCGAGTAATAAATAGCTCAAATCTCTCTGTCATTTTTTGGTCGCTTGGCATTCTTTTTGCAAGTGGCGACACCTCAACAGGATAGTGCATTATAAATGTTGGCTGAACTAAGTTATCCTCTACCTTTTCTTCAAAAACTGTGTTAAGCACAACGCCCCATGAATCAGTCGGTTTTGTATGAACGCCTATGCTATCTGCTAATTTTCGTGCGTCTTCATCACTCTTTACACTTTCAAAATCTACACCTGCATACTGTTTAACTGCATCTACCATTGTAATTCTTGTCCACGGTGGTGTTAGGTTAACCTCCTCGCCTTGGTATGTAATTTGGAGTGTTCCTAAAACTTCTTGCGCTATATAGCAAACCATATCCTCGGTCAGGTTCATCATATCGTTATAATCTGCGTATGCTTCATACACCTCAACCGTTGTAAATTCTGGGTTGTGGCGTGTATCCATTCCTTCGTTTCTAAAAATTCTGCCAATTTCATAAACCCTTTCCATTCCACCAACTATAAGACGTTTTAAGTGAAGCTCAGTAGCTATTCTTAAATACATATCTATCCCAAGTGTATTATGGTGAGTGATAAATGGCCTTGCTGCTGCGCCACCTGCGATTGTGTTAAGCACAGGAGTGTCAACCTCTAAGAAATCTCTTTTATCAAAGAAATGACGCATTGCAGTTACTATTTTACTACGTTTAATAAATGTATCTTTAACCTCTGGATTTACTATTAAATCAACATAACGCTGACGATAGCGCAAATCTGGGTCCTTTAAACCATGAAATTTCTCTGGAAGTGGTTGTAGTGATTTAGAAAGCAAGGTGAATTCCTTAACTTTTATAGAAATTTCGCCCTTATGTGTTGTGAAAACCTCCCCAACAACGCCTGCAATATCGCCAACGTCAAGCTTTTTTATGCCCGCATAGGTATCTTCCCCAACCTCGTCCTTTTTAATGTATAGCTGAATTTTTGCATCTCTATCTGCTATGTCACAAAAGGTTGCCTTACCCATTCCACGCTTAGACATTATACGCCCTGCTAATGAAACAACCTTGCCTTCATGCTCGGCATAGTTATCTAATATTTGTTTTGCACAGTGGGTGGTGTTATATTTTGTAATGTGGTATGGGTCTGCCCCTAAGCCCACAAGCTCTGCAAGCTTTTCCCTGCGCACACGCAAAATTTCGTTTATATCTTGTTCCTCAATTATTATCTCTTTTGTATCTTCGCCCACTTTTATGCCCCCTATTTATTTATCTCTATAATTTTAAACGTAATTATACCAGCAGGCACAGTTACGTCTACAGAATCTCCAACTTTTTTGCCTATTAGCATACTTCCAACCGGGGAACCGTCTGAAATTTTGAATGCAGATGGATCTGCCTCGGTTGAACCTACGATATTATACACAACTTCCTCGTTATACTCAACGTCTAATTCATTTACTTTTT
>CAYVWT010000157.1:0-2568 GCA_964455565.1 uncultured Clostridiaceae bacterium
ATTGAAAATTCTATTAAGATTCTAACAAAAGTATGCGAGGAATTATTTGTATGAGAAAGTTACTTCAAACTAAGTTTAATATTTCGCCTGAAATTATTGATTTTTCAGACGAGATTTTAACAAAAATTCAAACAAAAATTGATGATATAAAAAATATTGCTAAATATAATCAGATAAAAGTTCTTTCTGTTTTCCAAAATAATCGTGTAAGTGACACTCATTTTGGCACAACTACAGGATATGGGTATGACGATGCCGGCAGAGAAGTTATCGACAGCATATATGCAGAGGTTTTTGGTAGCGAAGATGCACTTGTTAGACATAATATAATTAGTGGTACTCATGCTATTTCATTGTGCCTTTTTGGTGTATTGCGCCCTGGTGATACGGTTGTTTCTGTTACTGGAAAGCCATATGATACCCTTGAAGAGGTTATTGGAATAAGAGGCGAAGGCTGTGGCTCGCTAAAAGATTTTGGCATTAAATATAAGCAGGTTGATTTAATCGACGGAATGGTTGACCATAATAAAATTATGTTAACAATTGATGAAAATACAAAAGCAATTATGATACAAAAATCAAAGGGCTATGATTTTAGGCCTTCACTTACTAATGTGCAAATAGGTGAAATCATCTCAATGGTTAAAAAAATCAACCCAAATATAATTTGCATAGTAGATAATTGCTATGGAGAATTCGTTGAAAAGGACGAGCCTTCTAATTACGGAGCAGATTTAGTTGCAGGCTCGCTAATTAAAAACCCAGGTGGAGGGCTTGCTCCAACTGGTGGCTATATTGTGGGCAAAAAAAGCTTGATAGAGCTTGTAGCATATAAGCTTAATTCTGTTGGCCTTGGTAAGCACGTTGGTGCAACGCTTGGGTTTAACAAACAAATATTGCAAGGGTTATTTATGGCACCACATACTGTTGGCGAAAGTATGATTACAGCATTATTTTGTGGCGCAATATTTGAAAGCTTAGGCTTTGAAGTGTCGCCTATAACAGATGAATACAGAAGTGATATAATTCAAGCTATAAAATTCGGAACGGAGGATGGCGTAATTAAATTTTGCCAAGGCATACAAAAAGGCGCACCAATTGACAGCTTTGTTACACCATATCCTTGGGATATGCCAGGGTATAACCACAAGGTTATTATGGCAGCAGGTGCTTTTACGCAAGGTGCATCAATCGAACTCTCAGCAGATGCGCCAATAAAAGAGCCTTACATAGCTTATATGCAAGGCGGTTTAACCTTTGATAGTGCGTATGTTGGAATATTACTCTCTATGCAAAATTTATTAGATAATAAAATTATACAATTGTAAAAAAGTGAGGTGTGAATATGTCAAACAATGAATGTGTGTTATATGACCGTGAATGCATTGACTGTGGTGAATGTGATATTTGCGACCTTGACAAAAACAAAATATGTAATAACTGTGCAAAATGCATTGATATTGATTGCGATTTTAAAAAGATTGAAATTGAAAAAATCGTTGACATTGAAGATTAATTTTTAGTTTTCACATTTGAAAGAGGATTGCTGTTTATTGCACTGCGAAGCTGCTCATTATCAATATGAGTGTAAATTTCCGTAGTGGATAAGTTTGCATGCCCCAAAATCTCTTGCAAGGCACGGATATCAACATTTCCATGCTTGTACATAAGCGTAGCGGCTGTATGTCTAAGTTTATGAGTTGAATATTTTTTCACATCAAGCCCTGCAATTTCTAAGTATTTTTTAACCAAAAGCTGAATGCCACGAGGACCAATTCTTGCTCTGTTCTTATTTAGGAACAGAGCTTCTCTGTCTTTTAAGGCGTCTTTTTTCCTAATTTCTAAATAGCTATTAATTGCCGAAATACAGGCATCATTTAGATATATAGTGCGTTCCTTGTTACCTTTTCCTATAACTGTTAGTGTGTCTTTGCGAATATCCTTAATATTTATGCTAATAAGCTCGGAAACACGAAGTCCACAGTTT
The DNA here is from genome assembly GCA_964455565.1 of uncultured Clostridiaceae bacterium. Taxonomy (GTDB): domain Bacteria; phylum Bacillota; class Clostridia; order Monoglobales; family Firm-18; genus CAYVWT01. Next base: position 1,988 of record CAYVWT010000157.1, read on the forward strand.
AGAAGAAGTGTTAAAATGCAGTAATCACGCTTATTTTCAGTATCTGCCGCATCTAATAACGCCAAACTACCGTCTAATTCCAAGTATTTTGGAAGCCTTTTACCAATTGTTGGGGAATCTAGCTCCTTGGTAGGGTTATTTTGAACAACATTTGCCTTGGTTGTAAGGTATTTATAAAATGATTTTAGGCTTGAAACCTTGCGAGCACGAGAAGAGGCAGAGTTGCCACGATTGCGGTTAACATAAGCCATATATTCATATAAATCACTAAGAGTAACCTTGCCAAGCATTTCAACTGAAATATCGTCAATAGTAATTGTATCAAAATCAGCATTAGCCGGCACAAGTTTATTCATAATTTTTAGGTATCTAAAAAAAGTTCTAAGGTCATAAAAATATTCTTTTGCAGTATTCTTTGATTTTCCTCGAATTGTATCGGTATATGTAAGGAAATCACGCAGTATTCTTGGTGCAGATTCTATGTCATACAAAGCTTAATTACCTCCCTCTAACTTCGCAAAACTTTTATTTTGCGAAGTTGCCAATATTTCAAACTTATGTGAATTTATACTTCAATTACT
>CAYVWT010000158.1:0-2481 GCA_964455565.1 uncultured Clostridiaceae bacterium
CCAAGCCAGCAGTTTTCTTCTACAATAATTTTTCTATCAAGTGTTGCACCTTGCTAATTAAACTCATTATTCATATCCAAAAGCATATCTATAACATTAGGTAAATTTTCTTCGTTTTCCGATAAATGCTTAGTAACCCACGAAGGCTCTGTTTTGTCATACATTTTTTTAAGCTCAAAAATGTTCCCATTATGGTTATGAGTTGTTGTTTCCTCATAACCTACTAAGCTTACTTTTGTAGTAAGGTTTTGATTTAATATTTCTGGAAATGCAATTCCCCAGCCCTCACAATCATATTTTTCAAAAGTTGTTTTAAGTGATTGCCAAAACGGAATTTCCCTTTCAAACTCTACCATTGGTACGTCTAAAACCTTTGCAGGGTAATAATACCAAAATTCTGGTGCAACGGGGTGCCTGTCTGACTTTATGCCTTTATATGCATTTAACATTCTTTGCTTTGAAGTTATATTTTCCAATCAATATCTACCTCCATTTTTTTATCATTACTTTCTTTAATTGCAGAGATTAATTCGTCAACATTATAACCGTCTATTACATCAGGGTTAATTTGCTTGCCCTGCTCTACTGCTTTAATTATTTCTGCAATCTCTATATCAAATGGATTTACAGGTGTAAACCTGTATTCAGTTTCCGCTTCAGTCTCATTGTCATAAAATTTTAGCAACGCTCCGTTATTTTCTGGGGCATCCCACATTACTGTATATATTTCAAGCCTACCACCTGTGCCGTTAATCTCTATTTTTTCATCCCAGCTATTTTTTTCATACCCAATTTTAGTAAGGGGGTGCGGTATGGTTTCAAAGGTAGCTACTACATTATTGTTAAAGCTCATTATAGCTGATACTCGCCTGTCAAAATCTGTGCTTGGGAAATAGTCAATATTTGCATAAACGCTGTTTGGTCTGCCTAAAAAGTGCATTGTCATATCAAGCATATGTGAGCCTGCACATTTTAAAATTGCACCACCAAAATTTTTAGTTACATTCTCTGCCCAGCCTAAATCCTTAGCTGTAAAGAAGTCACCCCATGGCTGATAGCTCCTTACTTGTGCAGAAATAATCCTTCCAAGCTTAGGAAAAAGTTCTTTCCCCTTTACAACTGCAGGGAAAAACCTTTTCATATATGTAGTAAAGAATAGTATTTTATTTTCGTTTACTGCTTTTACTATTTCGAATGCTTCTTCGCCACTATTCGCCATTGTTTTCTCACACACAACTGCTTTTCCTTTTTCCACTGCATACAATGCCATTTCCTTATGAAATTTTGCACTTGCTAAAATAGATACAACATCAACCTCTGGGCTATCGATAAGAGTTTTATAATCGTTTGTATATTTTGCACCTGTTTTTTTGCACCATGGATTAGCCGCCTGCTCATTTATATCAGCGATGTATGTAACGCATGCCCCTGCCTTTTCAATTGCATTAAAGTGAAACTTAGAAATATTCCCACAACCAATTATGCCAAATTTAACCATTTATCATTACCGCCTTTATTGAAGTGTTTTTATCTTCCTTGAATTTATTTATCCCCTCTTGAAGCTCGTCAAGCTTAAAGGTATGTGTTATAAGTTCTTCTGTATTTACTATACCTGCCTTTATAAGCTCTAAGCATTCGGGAAAATATAGTGCAGGGCTTGCGTGAGATGGTATAATTTTTATTTTATCAAAATGAATTTTTGTTGTATCAAGTGGAATAATGCCAGCATCACCATACGCTATGCCTAAAAATGCAACAGTTGCACCAATTTCGCACGCATTTATTCCAGAAGGAATAACAACAGGTGGTGCAGTAACTAACACCTTATTTACCTTTACAGGGATATTATCAGGTGCAAACACCTCATCTACTCCCCATTTTTTAGCTAATTCTATTCGTGCAGTGCAATCGGGCATTTCGGTTGCATATACCTTTATTGCACCCATAGCCTTTGCCATTTTCGCCGCCATAAGTCCTATTGGTCCAAGCCCCATAACAAGCACTTTATCACCAAGCTTAACATCGCCTACTTTTACTAAATCAAGTGCAACTCCCATAGGCTCTACAATGCTTGCCGCCTCAAAGGAAATACCATCAAATTTAACACATACCTCCATAGGCACAATAATTTTTTCGGCAAAGCCCATTGTTTCGCCCTCACGCTCCCAAAAGTTAGGACCTTTGTTGTCTAAATCTACTCTGCCATTTCGTGAAGCATCAGAAAACCTATCAAATGTTCCGCTTTCAAGCACTACCTTATCACCAACTGCAACATTTTTAACAAGTCTGCCTACTTTTTCAACTACACCAGCAATTTCATGCCCAAATTGAACAAACTCTTTTGCTCCATAACTTGCCAAGATTAAATCATGTCCACACAAACTACAAGCTTTGATGTCAACTAATACCTCATTTTCTTCAATTTCTCTTAACTCAACCTCTTCAACCTTAAATTGAAATGGTGCTTTTACAAATCCTGCT
>CAYVWT010000159.1:0-2474 GCA_964455565.1 uncultured Clostridiaceae bacterium
TAATTATATCGAGGTCATTAATTTTTCGCTCCACTTGTTGCACTTCTGCCACTGCTACTTCTTTCTTATGGTCTTCTTCAATACTATTTTCAATGACAATATTATTGAGACTGGTGTCATCTGCTAATTTAACGTAATTTCGTTCAGCTAATCTTTTCTCTATAAACCACGTAATAGCATCATTTTCCAATAATTGAGTTTGTTGACCTGTACGTTCAAAAAGTTTTGTACCATTATAGAAAACAGGAGTCAATACTTTATTTGCTGTAATAATACAATAATCCTTTTCGCCAGCCTTATTAAATTCAAATAATATATTGCTATTCGAAATTTGTCCTAACAGGTATTTAACAGAATTTCTTATTTTGTTTTCATATCCATCAATATCTGCTTTGTAAGTATATCTATCAGTCTTACTGCTTTCTAAATGCTCAAAATCGCGATTGATGCCTACTACCTGACCGGAATCATTTACACCAATATACAATTTTCCACCATTTCTATTTTGAAAACCGGCAATTGTTTTTGCGATAACCATCCTTTGTTTATCTATATCGGCTTCAATGCTACCTGCAGGATATACTATTGTAGATTTAAATTCTTGTACGTCACTTTCGTAGCCAAAATTAGATTCTACTTCATTTTCTACTATGCGACTTTCTACTTCAACTATTTTTGCAACTGTAACAAGCTCTTTTATAGGCTCCAGAACCAAATAATCCCCGTTTTGCTTACTTCCTTTTATTCCTGTAAATACAAGCGAAAATACATCTCCTACAATTCTCGTTGGTTCGTTTGTTTGTGGATAATAACGGTGATAAAGCCCAAATGCATCACGAATTAGAAAATACTCCGTTTTGGTTTTTTCATCAACTTTAAGTTGAGTAAACGTAAATGAGTATTCACCGCCCGGCTCGGTATATAACTCATTCAAAACATTCCAGCGTACTTGTTTAAGCGTAGGGCGCCCCCAAATATCTACATCCTGCACATAGCATTGCATCCTCTCGGGCAAATTGGCATTCTCCCACTCAGTCTGATAATCATAAGGTTGAACTCTATATGTTTCTATGATTCCATCTGACAAATAAATAAATTTTTGTTGGTTTGCGTCTTCTCTGATACCAACGACACCAAATGTGTAAATTTCTCCAACTTTGAATTCTTGCATAATAATATTTTTATAAAGATTAATGTAAATAATTAGATATAAGTGTATTGCTACATGCGGCTAAACCACAAGTATAATATTGCTTTATTCAAAAACCGCAAAAATGAAATGGATATTGCTATTGCAATGAAACTGAATTGTAAATTAGGAAGTATTGTGCATTGTCTTATTTTTTTACTTGATTAATAATAAATTTAATGGGGTATCCGATCATTACCCGTGTTGATTTTTAATGATATTAATATATGTGATCGGTTCAGCATATACTCCTTGTTCAATAATTCTTAAGAATAAAAGCCCTCTGCTTTTTGAAGTTCGCCTATTATATCGAAAAACGTATTCATCAAGATAATACCCAAGCTTGTTTTTATTTAAATAACTTTGATGCGTACCAAGTAGCCATCTTTTTAATAACGATGCAATTCGGTGAACATTTGGTAAAATCTCTTGATCATCATCTTCTACAGTTGCTTTTTGCACTATATGTTGGTAACCTCTCTTTTTTAAATCGTTATAGCTTGGCCAACCGTCTGTAATAATTGTTGAAGATGGTTCAATATTCTCTTCAATAAATGAAATCAAACTTTCACTTGATGCATCTGGTATTTTTGCCAATCTTGTTCTACCAGTTTTTCTTCCTATCACTTCGACCGCCACAGCAACTAAAGTTTTACCCTCAGCGCCACGACCTCTTTTTCCAGAGGCTTTTCCACCAACCAACACTTCATCAACCTCAACAACACCGTTTAATTTGGTTCTGCTACTTAAAATCATAAGTCGCCTGAATTTATGAAGCCAAGTCCAAGCTGTCTGATAACTGCCTAATCCAAGTATTTTTTGTAGTCCTTTAGCGCTAACTCCATTCTTTTGTGCAATCATCCACCAAATGGCATGAAACCAAATCAATAATGGCTTTGTTGATTTATGAAATATGGTTCCATTGGTAACAGTTGTTTCTTTATGACAATCTATGCACTCAAATCGACCATTACTTTTCTTCCATGATCTAATTGAGCCACAGATTGGACATTCAAAGCCATGAGGCCATCTAATAGCTACCAAATAGTCAATACAATTTTGTTCTGTCTTAAATAATTCTTCAAACTCTATCTGATTAATTGGATATTTCATTCAACAAAGATAGTAAATAATTACGGGAGAAGATCAGATACCCCATTTTAAGTTTTTATTTCCTTTGTTTTTTTTTTTTAAACAACAAACATAATACACTTTTTACTATTTAACTTTTTAACAGGTAATTTTAAATTCTAATTAATTGATTATGTGTAACTTTATTAATTAA
>CAYVWT010000160.1:0-2442 GCA_964455565.1 uncultured Clostridiaceae bacterium
ACAATATCTGGTTTACAAAACCCATTTAACACAAATTACTACTTAGAGGCAGGGCTTGCTTTATCGACTGTAGCGTCAGGCTCTTCAAGTATAGATAAGATCGCTACAGTATTGGCACCATCTTCGGGAACAAGTAAAAGTGTAAGTTATAACCATTGCAAATATGTAGTACCTAACTATTATCATACATTTCACGGTTATGCAAAAGCTTTAAACGGCCTATATTATCCTGTTGCGGACGGCAGTTTTACATCTGCAAGCCCATCTTGGATTTGGAGTTATAAAGGTACAAACGAATACGGCTCATTAATACCTACAAGTGATTTTGATTATAAAATGTCAAGGGATAATGATGATGCCCCTGGCTTTTATGTATCTGCATCAGACTGGAATGATATGGCGGAATGGGTGTATCTTTTAAGTGTTTTTTTAGGTGTACCTAATGTTAGTATGCTTCAGTCACAATATTCAGGAGATGTAATATATGATTATATATTCGAGAATATGTGCAGAAATATTCATAAACTAATACAAGTATGTGCGAATGCAGGTACCACAGAAAAGTGGCTTGGTGCAAGTACATTATACCCATCTAGCCCAGCTAGAGGTAAAGAAATATCATATTGGCAATTTGATGGTGTAGCATATTATTTTAATAAATGCTATGACTATTATATGAATTTATAGAGAGGAAAAATATAGAATGGATAAAGGAATCATAATAAATACAAAAACAAAATTAACAGGCAAATCAATGAAAATTACTCAAACCGTGGAAAAAGAAATAACAAATACTGAGTTATTGGCACAATCAAACCAATTTGCTAATCAACTGTCAGCACTTAAAAATCAAATGTCTTTGATTAAGGCTGAATATGACAGGGTTACTGCAATTAAAGCTGAAACGGATGAACTTTTGGCACAGTTTCCAGATGAAGAATTGCCGAGCATATAAAATAACCACATATGATTGGAGTTGATATTTTTGTGGAATTACAATTTAGCGTAAACAAGCAGATTATAAGCAGGATAGACAAAGAAAAAGTTGTAGCCGATAGTAGGAGACTGATATCCTTAAAATTTACTTTTACAGAGGAATGGGACAATATTATAGCTAAAACAGCAATCGTTACAACAGATAACCACAGCTACTATGTTAATATAAATACAGATGGAATTGTATTGGCTGACGAAATGCCAATATTAAAGAAAGGCCTGTGCTACTTTTCTGTCTTTGCAGGCTATGTCGAAGATGAAGCTGAACTACAAACAGCAAACGAACTTTTTATTGATGTCATACCTAGTGGCTTAAAAGAAGAAACCCCAGCACCGCCTACACCAAGTAAGTATGACGAAATTAAGGGTATAGCAGAAAATGCACAATATTTAGCAAAGAAAGTTAGAGATGATGCCGCAGCAGGTCTGTTTATTGGAGCGAAAGGTGACAAAGGTGATAAAGGCGACACATATAATTTGGTAGAACAAGATTTACAGGATATAGCTTTATTAGTACCAATGGAGCAAGTAGCAGAACAAATAGCAATCCAAATTGGTGATTTAAATACATTCTTTGAAAATAGATTGAACGGGGGTGCTTAGTTTGGCAAGTATTACTGAAAATATAGGGCGAGTGATAGATTCGTTAAATGAAATGAAACAAGTTATTCAAGAAAAAGGCGTCGATATGACAGAGCCAGTACCTATAGAAAACTATGCAAGTAAAATTTATGCTATAGATGCTAAATCCGACTTCAAGTATTGGGATGGCTACTGGGATAATAATGTTACCAAGTATAACAACGAAGCTGATTTTCTTGCAAATGTAAGAATGGATGCAAGTGGTGCATTTTTAGTTGAAACACCAGAACAATTCTTAAAAATAGGTGGCTCAATATCTTGGGGGTGTGTTCCTCATTGGATAAATAACTCTGAATTTAAACAGGTTAACAATTTTTTGTGGAATACAGATGAAGAATTCGCAAATAACCCAAGAAGAAGTAGAGCATTTTCTGGTGCAGGGTGGTCTGTAGCAAGCAAATTTTATGGGATATATAACGGGAACGGCTGTATTAATAAAAATGTATATTTAAAATCAGTTTATGGTGAACCTATTTATGGTTTTATTGGTAATGGTTGTACAACAACAGATATAATAAATGTTATCATAGAAAATATAAAATTAGACGCATTTACAACTGATAATTCTAATATGTCAACAATAGCATATTCTTGTAGGTCATTAATAAATTGCAAAGTTTCCAATGCTGTATTTAGGGATTATACGCAGAGGGGAACTAGCTTTTCAAAAGTAGGCGGATTAGCATTTGAAGCTTTTAGGGTAACTAATTGTTGTATAGATTTCACTTGCGATATAAACACATCAGGGTCAGTTCATGTAGGCGGTTTAGTTACTCAAACTACTAACATTATGACTGACGAATA
>CAYVWT010000161.1:0-2406 GCA_964455565.1 uncultured Clostridiaceae bacterium
TATTAAAAAAGTTATGAGTCAAAGCTTTAGCTTAGGCGAATATTTAAAAAAGACTTTTGATATGTATGGAGGAGAAATGGAAATGGTGTCCATTTTATGCGAGAATCGTCTAGTAAATGCAGTAATAGATAAATTCGGTGAAGATGTACATGTTAGCAAAAATAGCGATGACACATTTAAAATAACTGTTAATGTCCATATAAGCCCAACTTTTTTTGCGTGGGTGTTTACATTTGGAGGGATGATGAAAATAGCATCACCACAAAAAGTGCTTGATCAATTTATTAGAATAACTGAAGAGGTGAGAAGTAAGTATTAAAAAAAAGGATAGTGTAAAGTAAGATATGAAAAACAGAGCTATGAAAAATGGCTCGATTGAACCTTGAAAAGTGAAAATATTCCTCTAGAGTTAAGATAGTGGATGCCATACGCCACCCTTGACAGCATAGAAAATCAATGCTCTGAGATTGTTACCGACGGCGAAGAAACTCAAAAACAGGAAGTATTCACCGTCTTAATCACAGCATTGTAGCATTGATTCTCCATGCTATCAAGGGCAGGTCCAAAAGCTCTGCTTTTGGATGGCTAGGAATTCACCTCTGGCTCAAAAATCTAAAAACAGATAGGTTTTAAGTAACTTGGCACTTCTGCATACTTAGTATAGTTTTTTGACCAAGGTAAATAAGGATTTGCCATTTAGCAGGCATGTTTTCGGCATTTTTAAAAGCATCTAACTCATTTAATGGCTTCCAGTAGTTATATGGATGTGGACGGAGAAAGTTGTAGTAAGCAACCCAAAGAGATACACCGTATAGTGCACCATTTTCACTACCATAACCGCAAGTAACACGATAAGAATATTTAAAGGTGCGGTTTAGACGTTCCACAATTTGCTTCACCCAACGGAATTCGGTTGATACAGCATCGTCATTGGTAAGTCCGATGACTTGTGTTACATCGAAGTCCCAGTCTTTTTCGAGTTTAAATTGCTGACTAGCAAGTGGATATGCACTATAACCGTCTGCAATAAACTTTAAAGCTTTACCTGGGAAGGTCTTGAATTTATCAAACGCCATACGCATGGCAAGGATGCAAGGACCTGTGGCACGGGTATCAGATACTTGATATCCAAGAATTGATTTTTTACAAGCATCCATGATAATCCAGACATAGTGTTTAATACCCTTAACTTTGATGTAAGTTTCATCTGCTGAAAGTATGTTAGCTGGTTTGTAATCAAAGGTGTCTGTAAATGGCTTAATAACAGCGGCAGCTGTCATGGCATAATTGGCAACCATAGTATGAGAAATGTTTATACCATGTATTTCATGCAGTGCATGTGCAGTCTGTCTTGTAGATAGCCTAAGATTGACATGATAAGTAAGGCATAACCCCATGATGTGAGAATTAAACTTCTTAAAAGTAAAGTTTAGCGCACACTTTGGAAGTTCATGTAAGTCCATTTTAAAGAAATCTATGGTGAATTCACGATAGAGATAGTGGAGCTTATACTTGTGTTTATCAGCAGGCTTTAAGTCTTTAGGCAGTCTGGAAAGATTTTGCTGATAGTAGGAGCATTTAGTGTTTGTGCATTTATGAATACGAAAATGCTTGCGATCTTTCTTGGGAGAGAGGATATTGCCACAATAAGGACAGCGCAAAGCCAATGGACGATTATAGATGTTAGTTTCGTTGAAACGTTCGTTGCAGACCTTACAGAGATATTGTCCTTTAGACCCATTGTTTTTATATATGTACTGATGGGTGGCGCCACAACGAGGACATACAGCTGTTTCAGGGACAGTGCTTTGAGACCTATGCTTTATTGGTTTAACGGTTTTGCCATATTTATGCTGATAGTAAGCCAGGAGCAGTTGATAATCTACAGGGTCTGGAATAAATATTTTTGGGAGTTTGTCCACCTTAAATTTCTGATATTCTGGGCTATGGGAATCATCAAAGACCCACTGCTTAAGAGGAATATATTTCGCAATAAATAAAAGTAATAAAGAAATTTGTTTGAGTAGGTATTGATTATACCATAATAAATAAGTTATAATAGAGTTCAAAACAATGACTTCCTTTCGTGGGATATTTTTGTGTGGATACTTAATTATAACACGAAAATAGGGGGTCATTGTTTTTTCTTATAAAAAAACTCTGTAGCCCCTGATATAAAAGAAATTAAAACTAAAAAGTAGTGTAAATACTTTACACTACCGTGCATTGATAGGAGAACACAAACATGATAACAATAAAAAATACCCCAAACCTTACAGGAGTTACAATAAGCGGATATTTTGATGACCTCTACAACTTGGTCGACGCATTTCACGAAATTACCATAAATGAATACTCCGAGAATCACCACCAATATATTGATATGTCCACTCGTGTCCTTGGGCT
>CAYVWT010000162.1:0-2401 GCA_964455565.1 uncultured Clostridiaceae bacterium
TATTTATAACTTTTTTCGGCCCTTTGAAATCTGTTGCTAATAATGCAGGGCAATGGTCACTAGCTTTTAATTCCTCACCATATGTACCACGGTCGTTTATAATTGCTACGCCATGCACATCCTGCGTTGTGATACAGTAGCTTGGGGCGTTTTCATCATCATTTATACGTCTGCCATTTTGCCTTTTGTTAATTCTTTCAGGAGTTAAAACTGGCATAACCTCAATAACACCACTGTTTTGTGCAGTTCTGTTTACTATCCCTGCGGTTAGCCTTGCAGTAATACACCTTGCAGTATCAGTTATTTTTGATTTAACCGTGGATTGGTCGATACAATATAAATTAGTATGCCTACCTAAACCACCACCGCTACTTGTTATGCTTGTAGCAATGCCTTCTGAATCATAAACCCTATTACCTTGACAGCCATCAATTAGTATTTTAGGCTGCAAATTGCCACCTGAGCAAGTGCTAAGGCACGGTGAAATACCGTCCTCGGAATACACCCTACGCATATGTTCTATCCAAGATGGCTCTGCAATATCCCCTATAACCTTGATATTAGCATTTGTGCCTTTTCTTGTGATAGGTAATATTTCTCTGGGACTTCTTCCAGCAACACGTCTTTCAGCGATAATGAATATCCGCTCTCTGTTTTGGGGAAGGTAATCTTTGGTGTTGATAACCTGCCAAGACGCATCGTACCCTGCTTCGTCCAACTCACACAAAACGTCAAGGTAGTCAATTCCGACATTAATTGACAATAAATTCTTAACATTTTCAATGACAACCCATCGGGGTTTATTTTCTTCTTTGACGCTTTTGAGGAGTTTAGTAAATTCAAAATATAATCCACTTCGCTTATCTCTAAGCCCTTTGCCAAGGCCCGCAGCCGAAACCCCTTGGCAGGGGAAACCTCCTGTCCAAATGTCTGCTTTGGGGATTGTGTCGGTGTTAATTTTTGTGATATCATTTTCAAACCACTCTCCTTCCGTATTATACATTGCGTTATATGCTAAAATAGCATATTTATCTTTTTCGCAAAATCCAATGCATTTATGACCTGCAAGCTCTAACCCACTTCGCATACCACCTATGCCAGCAAAAAAATCAAGGAAGGTCATAATAATTCACCCTCCTTTGGTACATCTGAATATTTTATTTTATTTTCGCCCCTAATAAGAAACACTTCCGTATCCGTTTCAACCTGTGCAATATATCGTTTTACTATAACATCACAGTATTTTGGGTCAAGTTCAGCCATGTAACAAGTTCTACCAGTTTGGTCGCTGGCAATAAGTGTAGAACCGCTACCACCAAATGTATCGAGAACAATATCCCCCTCTTTGCTTGAGTTCATAATAAACTGTCCACAAAGTGCAAGCGGTTTCATCGTTGGGTGTTCACCATTGCGACTTGGTTTATCGAACTTAACAACTGTTGCTTGGTTGCGTCCACCGTACCATGAATGACTGGCTCCATCTTTCCAGCCATAAAGTATTGGTTCGTGTTGCCACTGGTAATCTTGCCTGCCCGGAACAAAAGCATTTTTAGTCCATATTAAACACTGTCTAAGCTGATACCCTGCAAGTTTAAAAGCTGTCCTAAAATTATACCCCTCGCTGTCTGCATGAAAGACATAGATTGCTGCACCCTTTTTAGAAAATTCATACATTCTCGCAAATGCATCTATCAAGAACTGTAAAAATTGTTCATCAGACATTTTGTCATTTTGAATTTTTAATTTTTCAACCGTTCCTCCTTGGTAGTCAACATTATACGGGGGATCGGTTAAAACTAAATCAGCTTCAATCCCATTCATAAGTTTAGCAACATCATCAATTTTAGTGCTGTCACCACAAATTAAACGATGCTTACCAAGTTGCCAAATATCTCCTGTTTTCGTAATTGGTATTTTAATTTCTTCTAGTGCCGTATCAGTATCGAAGTCATCATCTTTTGTGTCAGGCTCACCAAAGAGTTCGTTCAGTTCTGCAATATCAAAACCTGTTAGTGATACATCAAAACCTACAGTGTCAAGTTCTTTGAGTAAATCTGCTAAAAGAGGCTTATCCCAATCACCGCTTACTTTATTAAGAGCTATATTTAATGCTTTTTCCTTTTGCTCATCAATATCAAGCACCACACATTCAATATCGTTATAGCCAAGTCCTTTTAGCACTTTATACCTCTGATGGCCGCCTACTATATTTCCTGTAGCCTTATTCCAAATGACAGGTTCTACAAAGCCAAACTCAAGAATAGACCTTTTCAGCTTCTCGTACTCTGCATCTCCCGGCTTTAAATCTTTACGCGGATTATATTTTGCAGGGTTAAGTTTACTAATCAATATTTTTTGTATGTTCATTTGTTCCCTCCATTCTTACAGCCTTTTCGCCTGT
>CAYVWT010000163.1:0-2346 GCA_964455565.1 uncultured Clostridiaceae bacterium
CTCTTGTGTCAATTTGCTCAATAAGTCTACAAGCAAAACAATTCTCCATTTTCATTAAACCTCCGCCTAATATAAATAATTACCAATTCAATACAGCACATTATGATTATAATATTAAAGTATTGAGTTTGTAAATCTATAAATATGTAAAAGAGAATAGTTTGCATATATTATAGCCCTTGAGCCATTATCACCAATTTTGCATTTCTTCTGACTACATTTATAAAGCATTTAAAAAAACCTAAACACAATAGTTTTTCAGTAATTACTTTAGGTAGGTTTTCTGCCGTAGACTCAAGAAAAGCTTCTGTTTCATCTTCATTTAACTCTATAATTTCTTTCACTAATGGTGGTATTGATTTATTAATGGGGCAAACTTCCTGACATCGCATACAACCAATTAATGCATGATGTACGTTAGAAGAAAGCCAATCAGGTATTGGTGAGTCGAACTCATTTTGCATAGTTAAGCAGCGTGATACATCAATAGCTCGTTCCCCTCCCAAGGCGCTTGTAGGGCAGTTTTTAATGCACAATCCACAGGTCTCACAGATTTTCATAGAAGTTACCTTATGCTCGTTGTCTTGACACGGAATATCAGTATAATAAGCCTCCAAATTGCAATAGCTTCCAAATTCGTCTATATAACAGAGCATATTATGTCCGTACTTGCCTAATCCGCTTAATACAGCTAGTAACTTTAATGAAACACCTGCTGTATCAGATAGATGATAGTCTTTTGAGATAGTCTTTAACGTTTCTTTTAGTCGTTGTTTTATATGGTTGTCAAGATAAATTGGTGGAATAGGGATGGATACTTTTGTCCCTTTGTAATTCAGAATAATCTCTGCTTCCTTGCATTTATTAGCAATAACCAGAAAAGAGAGTGGCTCAAATGAGATGTCCGGCGGTTGATGTGTACGAAATCTATTTACAGTCTGGTACGGTGTGCTCTCACTGTTATCTTTATGCGAATCATAGATTTCTGATATTTTTGAAATATATGAATATGGCATTAAAGCAGCTCTAAATCCAGCTGATTCCAATTGTGTTATGACCCGTTCTGTACTTCTGTTCGTGCTATTATTAATATGCAAACTTAACCCTCCATAACAGAATATTATAGAAATAATATGTTTTTGTCCTCCCCATAGTTTACCACAGCAATAAATAACTTCCAACACCCTACCGCCATAAAGGCGGCTTTTTTATTTCCTCAAAAAATGAAACAAAGGAGAGATAACAAATGTCCCATTGCAAAGTCATAGCAATCTGTATCCAAAAAGGCGGTGTCGGTAAAACCACCATCTGCGTAAACCTTGGTGTCGGTAATGCACAGCAATCAATGTTTCAAAGTCTGCAAAAAAGATTGGCTCTTTGGGAGATATGTAAGGCAAAAAGAAAATGGGTTCATTTGAGCCCGCTTTAACTATTATTGTTACGCACATTATGCTCATTCTGCGAGAAATCTATTTCCATGAAGGGGACATTAAAAAAAGCTTAAATCCAAATAATGACGCTAATAATAATGACAAGCCTATATATAATAGCTTATTCTTAATAGACACTATGGTTCGTGAGCGAATCAACGAAATTAAGAAAACAATCAAGCTTACCACAAACCAAAAAATTCGAGTAAAATCATTGGTATTGAATTGATTGGCTAATAAATTATGGTTTTCATCAAACTTTGGGCAGGAGCATCCAAACCAATTTACTAAAAATGTTCTGTTTGCAAATAGATAAGGAAAATATAATACTATCGGAATGAAAAACTGCCAACCATATTTTATTATTTTTTTCATCCAGAATACCTCCCTTGTAAATGCTAATATACACTTTTGCCCATTTTATCAACATACATTAATTCATCTGCTTTTCTCATAATATTCTCAAGCGTATCTATATTTTCTGCTGACACTGCAAAACCAATGGAAATACTAAGAGTTAGGTGTTTTTCTGAAAGGTTGTTATTGTGAATAGTAATTGCTTCATTTATTCTTTGTTTAAACATTTCAGCCATTTCAATATCACAATCAGGAAGGATGGCAAGGAACTCATCACCACCAATTCTTGCAACAATATCGCTTTCTCTAAAGCATTTTTTCATAATATCCGCTGCACTTAAGATCAGTTTATCTCCTTCGGCATGTCCGAAATTATCATTTACATATTTTAGCTTGTCTATATCAAACATAAACACCGCGAGAAACTTCACATCTTTACCAATACTAAGCATTTCATTTAAATATGTACGATTGTAAAGGCCTGTGAGCGAGTCGTGAAAACTTAAATATTGAAGTTCTTTTTCCGAGTTTATTAGTTTTTCATACTGTTCTATGTTTG
>CAYVWT010000164.1:0-2310 GCA_964455565.1 uncultured Clostridiaceae bacterium
TTTTAAGTATAATTTTAATTTGAATCCTTTATGGGGTAGTGGGCTTGAAAATCAATGGGGCTTAGCAATGTATTTTATGGACTCAGATGGAGTGAACCCACATTGGGCTCATGGAACAAACAGCAGATATATGATTTGTTTTAATACTTCTACAAGTATTCAATTAGCACGATATAATGCAAGCACTACAGCAACATGGCTAACATCTTCTATTACTATTCCTACAGTAAATAATCTTAATTCTCAATGCCAACTAAGCTGTATTGAAGAGGCGAGTGGAAACAGAATTGTATTTTCTATTAATGGTGTGGAGTATATCAATTATTTAGATAATAGTGCTTCGAGATTATCTAATGCGGGTTATATTACATTTGCTAATCATGGGACAGGGGCAGGACTTAGATTAAAAATTAGTGGAGTTAACCCAGAAGCTTCTGTTTTAACTCTTGGGAGTAGCCAAAACATAGATGCTTGGGATTTAATTAAAACTGGAAGAGATAGGTTTAACGGCAATAACATTTTAGATAAGAATATGATTGCCTTAAGCACTGCAGCTGGAGAGATAGAATTAAAAGCAGGTAATGTTAGCACAATATCTAATAAAAAAACTTTCACAAACTTTGCTTATAATTTTAGAGCAACTCCAACTTGGGGAGTAGGCTTAACCTCTCAATGGGGATTTGCAATATATTTTATGGATACAGATGGTGTAAACCCTCATTGGACACATGGCACCAATAGTAGATATATGATTTATGCACCTACATCGACATCAGTTCAATTGGCGAGGTATAATTCAAGCATAAATGCAACTTGGCTTACTTCCACAATTACTGTGCCAGATATGAACGCACAAATTCTTAATTTTCAATTACTGTGTACAGATGAAGGTGCTGCAAAAAGAATTATTCTAAAAGCAAATGGTGTTGAATATTTAAATTATTTGGATAATAGCGCACAAAGATTAACTACTCCTGGTTATATAACCTTTTGTAATCATGGCACAGCAGGAGGGCTTTCCCTTAAAATTAACGGAAACAATCCCGATATAGCAACAAAATATTCTGAAAGTGGAGCAAATCTGTATGCTGGAGAAATGATTAGAGCGGGTAAAACCGAATTTAATGGTTTGAATATTGCTGATACAACTATGGTAACAATAACACCAGCTACAGGTGAAATGACACTAAAATCAGGTAATATTAGCACAGCTTCATATAAGGGAAAGTACAAGAATTTCACTTATAATTCAAAAATCACTCCTAGCTGGGGTGCTGGACTTACTGCTCAATGGGGATTTCAGCTGTATTTTATGGATACAGATGGTGTGAATCCTCAATGGACCAATACAACCAAGAATCGATATATGGTGTATGCTCCAACATCTACTTCAATACAATTAGCAAGATATAATGGTAGTACAACAACCTGGCTTACATCAGCAATTACAGTGCCAGAAATGAACAATCAAACGTTAAATACCATATTAACTTGTGTTGATGAAAGTGGCTCAAACAGAATTAAGTTTAAGATTAATAGTGTAGAATATATTAATTACTTAGACAATAGTGCACAAAAGTTATTAGAAGCTGGATATATAACATTTGTAAATCATGGTACTGATGGGGGCGTAACTCTAAAAATAGGTCAAACTGTTGAAAATTCCCCTAAGGAAGTTGTTTCGAATCCAAACTTTGCTTCTTGGTTCCAAGATGGATTAAAACAGCTTTGGGTTGGCCTTGGAATTACTGATATTAATTCAGTAGAATTTGCAACAGATGGTAGCTTATTATTAAAACCAAATGCTATTAATAGTGCTTCGTTTGTTGATAGATTTAGTAATTTTGATGTGTCCTTTAACTTGAATGCAAATTGGAATGTAGGGCAAGAAAGTAATTGGGGATGGTTTGTGCATTTTAGAGATACAGACGGTAAACTTCCAAATTGGGATGCCACTTATAAAGAAAGGTATTATTTATTTGCTATGAACAGCACTACAATGGTATTAGGTAGGAAAAGAGGAGCTGAGGATATTACATTGTCTACTATAAGTATACCAATGAACAATGTAAATTTAGCGTTACGTTTGAAAGTTACTACAGTAGATGCTGGTGTTTTGATTGAAGTTTATAATAATGGAAATAAGATAATTAGCTACATTGATGCTGTAACTTCGACTAACAAACCTATCTATGCACCTGGATACATATCGTTTGTTAACAATAATCTAACAGGAAATCCTCTCAAAATTTGGCCAGCAGAATAAAGTAGTAGAGAAAATAATCGGGTGGATAGTCTAACGGCTATCCA
>CAYVWT010000165.1:0-2309 GCA_964455565.1 uncultured Clostridiaceae bacterium
GGGTACTCATTTGCAATATCCCCTGCGACACTTAAAGACTTAGCAATATAATACTCGTATATATCAGATTTCCAAATAGGTGTATTTTCGCCTACAACCGTTGAGGCTGTGAATTGCAATAATGTATTACCAACTTTGGTAACTGCGTTTGTGAGGTCAAATTGACCGTCTACGATAGTTGCAATATCTTGCGTTCCATCTGCTGTGGTGATTTCACAAGTCTTGATATAACCTTCATAGCCTGTTGGATATTCAACCTCAACTAATAATACTCTGTTTTCGCCATCGTGGGAAATATCAACCTCGCTTGGTGTAACTGCTCCATTTTCACTTAGTGTAAATTTTAGCGATTTCATATAGCACCTCATTTCTAATTTTGGGTATAAAAAAGACACCCTTTCGAGTGTCTAATATTATTATTTACCAGTTAGTAGGTTTTACAATACTATTTAAAGCATCTTGTAAGGCTATAAAATAACTACCCATTACATTATCGCCTGCGTTAACTACTGATACTCCTGTACTGCTCCACGCACCTATACAATACCTTGCTGTATTAAATCTTGTTGCTAATAATGTTTTATTAGTTGATGTCATATTAGCGAGGTACAACAATGCGCTGTATGATAAATCTGCACCATTATCTTGATATATCATATTTTGCGATATCCTTGTGGCTTGCGTGATTGTCATACTTTCCACTTTCCTGTTATACAACACTAAATCAATTGCCGATAAAAAACTATTCCACCTCGAATAAGTAATTACATCTATTCTACCATTATCATTTAAGGCAGTTAATTCAGTTGTACTCCATTTCCACCCTGTGCCTGTTATTGAATAAGTATTAGCTAAATGTGCAGGACCCGATTGATACGATTTGTAGTATACATACACATAATATGTTTTGTCAGGTATTAAGGTTTGTCCTGTTAAAGGTGTTGCTGTAGAATAGTCCCCTGTGGTTGTATAATTAGAATTTGTACTTCCTCCTGTTTGTGCCACTTTTGTGCCACCATCAAATACTTGTACAGTCCACCCCCAAAAACCTGCCTCGAATAAGCTATCCATATGGCAAGTTACTGACGTTGGTAATATCGAATATACTGATGCGCTCACTATTTAACCTCCTTTTTATCCAAATACTGCTGTGCCTCCTGCTATACCTGTTACTGATACCCCTGTAAAATCAATTGAATTTACCTCTGTAAAATCCCAATCGCCTTGTGGTTTAGCAGTTGCATTTGTCGCAGCGTTATTCATTTCAAAATTTAGTATATTCTGTGTGTCACCATCTCTTGAAAGTATCGCAAATGAAACGGAATTTAAACCATTCAATCCTGGTCCATTATCGGTAATTTCAAAAAATTTCTCTGCCGCCCCTGATACCGTATGATATAAAACTAAATTAGTATAAGAGCCGTTTGCATCTACATCAAGAAATCCTGTATATTCTGTGCTCGACTTTGCGATTGCCCCTGTAAATTTACTGCCGTCATATTTCATTTGTTGGAGTTTGCTATTCCATTCTGCGCCATCACTTAGCAAGTCGGAGGCTATCTCGTCATTTTCATCAAGAGGTATAGCATTTATAACAGTTTCATTCAAGTATAATTTACCATCACTACCCAATTTGATATAAGCAACACCACTTGAACTATTGATGTAATAAATATATAGTCCATCTGCTTTTTTCTCTATGTATCCTCTGTTAGTACCTTGTCCATCACCTGCACCAAAGACAATGCCGGGTATCGTATTTCCGTCTTTATCTTTTACAAACCCCATAGCCATTTTAGGCGCTGACGGTGAAGCGCTATCCCAAAATGTTTGGAACTCTCGCTCTAATTCTATATAGTCGCCTGTTCCCTCAAAGTTTTGTGTAGATAACTTACCGCCACGTAAATTTTCAACGTATGAGTGACTTTTAATCATATCCTTAGTGTTTGCCTGCGCCTGTTTAACACCGTTTGCCAACGCTTGGAAAAACCTTGCTCCTTGTGCTGATTTCTGCCACGTTACACCACCAGTCGAAACATCACTAAATATTTGTCGCATATCAACTTTTTTAGTTAGTATGCCGTTACCCATATCCGTAAGGCTAATGCTTTCAACTACATAATTTTTAGGTTTTAAAACTGTGTTATGTACGCCAATTAAAGGAATATGAACATTGTGCTTTTCGCCTACTGCATACTGTAACCAATCGAATGTATCGAATGTAATTGACTTAGGTTTAACTTTTCGCTTATCGAGTATCTTTTGGCAATATTCCTCTGCCTCGGCTACTGTTTTAATTTTAGCATTTG
>CAYVWT010000166.1:0-2271 GCA_964455565.1 uncultured Clostridiaceae bacterium
TGTTTTAATGTGTATCGCCCTTCGTCTGGCGACATTTTATATACACTGTCCAAATCAATTATGCCTGTCGAAACTTTTTTTGCCGCATCAATAATATAACCTGCCCTGTAACCACTTTTTATAGGCGCTAAATCATCTTCTGTTAGGTTACTTAGCACCTGTGCAGACGGAAATGTGTGATACATTTTGCCATTATACTCTATGGCATCCCCAAAATTACACGATAAGGCTTCAATGATTTTTTTAATCCTTGGTATATTATTATTTGCAGAAATTATAAAAGAAACAAGTGTTTCAAATGGCTCTTGTTTAAGAATTCTAATGCCTCTGCCATACAAAATAGCCTTTTTAAGAACAATATCCTTGTTTAATTTGTTTTTTAGCTTTGAATAATCTCTGTTTAAATCAAGATAGTCGTTTAATAACTTTTCGTCATTTATATTCGTAATAATTTGATTATCTTTTTCAGCTAAATTAATTACCTTGTTGCCTACAATACCAGTATAGCTTCCATCTTCTTCTAAATTCCAGCGAAAACATTGACCACAATCAAAGGTATGTAATAAATTTATATCATCATTTTTCTCAATTATCATAGTAACCTCCACTTTATTACTACGGCTCTTAAATATCACTATTCTAAGTGGATATTTTTTCACACAGAAGCGCAAAAAGCCTCGTCAATAAACCAATTATTAACTACGTTTTTTACACTCCTCTGCAAAAAAATATCTGACTAATAATTAGCGACATTTAAGAACCGTAGTAATATCTATTTCAATTATACAACTAACGTGATATAATAACAATATATTTTTAAGAAATGGACTGATTTTATGAAAGAAAAAATTTACACCATACCAATAAATGATGCTTTTAACATTGATTGTGCTTGCCCAGTATGTGAAATAGAGCGAAAAATAGATTTGCAATTTGTTGAATCAACACTTGGTGCTTCAATGATGGAGCCAGATTATAGGTTAATAACAAATGAGTTTGGTTTTTGCAAAACGCATTATTCACAATTAATTTTGCAAAGCAAGGCACTTCCACTATCGCTTGTTCTGCAAACTCATAGTGAATGTCAAAACAAAAAGCTAATTTCAATTTTGCAAAGTAACCCCGATGGCAAAAAGGGTATATTCAAAAAAACATCATCAAAAAAACAAATTGCAGAAAATGCTATAAATGCGATAAAAACTTTAAACAATTTATGCACTATATGTGATAAAACAGCTAATGCTATGGCAAAATTCTTAGAAAACATTATTTTTCTATGGAAAACCGAAAAAGAATTTAGAGATAAATTCAATTCCAAAAAAGGTTTTTGTTTGCCACATTTTGCAAGCCTTTTAGAGTGTTCAGTTAAATGCCTAAATGAAAATTATTTTAATTTATTTTTAGAGCATATTTCGGCAATGCAAATTTTAAGCTTAAATGATATATATAAAGATGTTTCGGAATTTACTAAGTTATTCGACCATCAAAGCAGTGGAATTCCAACTGAAAAGGTAAAAACCGCTGTAAGGCGAGGAATACACAAATACTCTGGGCTTATGGCGCAAATCGATTAACGATATAATCATTAGCCAAAAGCTCAATGCTATCATCAAGCTTTTGTAGGTTAACCTCGCCATACCTTCTTTCAAGTGCTTTTTGAATTACATAATCGCATAGGTGAGGGTTTTTCGGAAATAGTGGGCCGTGTAGATATGTTCCAATTACATTTTTAAACACAACGCCCTCGGCACCGTCTGTGCCATTATTTCCACCACCATAAATAACCTTTCCAAGTGGTGTATGGTCACCAATATACGTTCTGCCACCGTGGTTTTCAAACCCTACTATTGGTCTATCGAATAATTCAGACTTTATTACAACATTGCTAATAAGTCGCGTGGCGCCAATTTCGGTGAATATATCGAGTATGCCAAGACCATCTATTGTTTCGTCTTTTAGCTTATAATAATTGCCAAGCAATTGATAACCACCACAAATTGCAGTAACTACACCATTATCATTTACATATTCCTTAAATTGTTGTTTAATCTCACCAAGTCTTTTGCACACCAAAAGCTGTTCTCTGTCCGAGCCACCACCAACAAAAACAATGTCAAGCTTAGAAAGATCAATTTCGTCAGATAGATTGTACTCTATTACGTGCACCTCTATTCCACGCCATTCGGCTCTTTTAGTTAGTGAAATTATGTTTCCTCTATCGCCATAAAGGTTCAAAAGCTCTGGATACAAATGCCCAATTGTAAGTTTCAT
>CAYVWT010000167.1:0-2269 GCA_964455565.1 uncultured Clostridiaceae bacterium
TGTAATGTATATCGAAGAAATATTGGTCAGCCATATTAAGGCAAATGGTATAAGTAGAATATATCCGCTTGTACTACCGCAGAAAGTTGCCTACCCTGCTGTTACCTATCAGAAAATTGCAGGAGAATATACACATTCAATGGGTGGAGATAGTGGTTTTGCATACCCCGATTACCAATTTGTGTGCTATGCCAAAAGCTATGCACAGGTGAAAGAAACGGCAGATATATTAAGACGGTGTTTTCAAAACCTCTCGGCAGTAATTAATGGGGTAAATATTCAAGCGGTATTAATTGAAAATGAAATAGACGATTATGAGGAAGATACTGATATTTACAGTGTATTATTAGAATTTAGAGTATTTTTTCAAGACCAAATATAACAGTAGGGGAGGATTTTTTGTATGTCAGAATTAGCAGGCAAATTAAACGAAGTATGGGTTCATACTTCTCAAATGACAGGCAGTACAGGAAATAAGATAAATGGTGTAAATGATGCAGGGTATAACAAACTTTGTGAAATTTTAGAAATAACACAATTTGGCGATGACTATAAACGAAGAATGGGTGGCATTAAAGACAGTGATGTTTCGCTTAGTGGGCATTATGACCCAGAGGATACAACGGGGCAGGTGTTATTAGAGCCAGGAGATACAGTGTATATTGGTATATATCCACAAGGCACAACTATTGCAGGAACACAAATTCCAGTAATTATTGAATCGTTCGATTGGAAAGCAGATATTTCAAAGCAGTCATTTTCTGCAAAATTAAGCGGAAATGGTGCTCCAGCAGCACTTCCAGCAAGGGGGTAATGAATTATGGTAGCAGGGAAACAAGCTTCTATTTATGTAACTGGTGAGCCAATTACAATGACGGATGAAAACACAGCAACAGCAGACCATAAAACCTATCAAATATATAATGAAGCAAAACGTCTTCTTGACTGCGAAACAACACTCGTTGTTAAGGTAAACGGTGTTCAAGGTAGCAGTGGTTTTAAAGTTAATTATCTGCTTGGCAAGATCATATTTACAACTGCAAGAAATGTAGAGGATGTTGTAACAATTAGTGGAAAATATATACCAAAATCACTTGCTGTTACAGCACATGAGTTTAGTTTTGGCAAGGGTGTGGATGTAGCCGATGTTACACGATTTGGTGATACGCATAAACGAAAGCTACCAATGCAGAAATATGCTTATGGAACAATATCACAGTGGGATGTAACTGATACCTTTTTTACTGACGCACTTTTGTCTGGTACACCTAAATATATAATATTTAATAGTGGTGTTGAAGGCACAGCCCCAAAGATAGTATTAGCATATTTTGAGAAGGAAGAAATCAAGGCAGCTGTGGGCAGTCCGCAGGATGCAACAGTTAGCTTTATATCAGCAAATGAACAAATATCATAATATTGGAGGATGAATTTAATGGGTAAAGATTTAAGAGGTTTGATTCTTGGTACACAGGATATATCACAGGAAAAGGTTAGCATTACAGAATGGGATGTTGATGTTTTTGTAAAAGGCTTAACTGGTGCAGAGCGTGATAGCTATGAGCAATCGCTATTTATCGTTAGTGAACATGGCAAAAAGGTAGATGTTAAAATGAATCGTGCTAATCTTAGGGCGAAATTATTGGTAAAAACAATCTGTGATGAACAGGGCAATAGAATATTTGCTGATAGTGATGTTGAAGCGTTGGGTGCGAAATCTGCATCTGCCCTTGATAAACTATTCGAGGTGGCACAAAGGCTTTCGGGACTTTCAGACAAAGATGTTGAGGAATTAGAAAAAAACTCCAACAGCGAGGCATAAGGTTTTTTGCATATAGCCTCGCTGAAGCATTACATATTCTTGATGTTGATGAGATTCTTGCCTTGCCATCTTGGAAATTAGAGGAATGGAAAGCGTATTTTCGTATATGTGAGCGTATGCGTGAGGAACAATCAGAACAGGACGAGAAATATGATAAGGCTAAAAATGCTGCTAAGAATGGTGGGTGGAGTTAATGGCTAAAGATAATCAAGCCCAAATAGATGAAACTATAAATACTTTTAAAAAACTTGGTGAAAAGGCTGATGTGGTTATTGATACATACCTAATAAAGGGTGCAAAGGTTTTGCAAGATGAAGCTAAATCTAACGTATATCGTGTGCTTAAGCGTAGGACAGGTAAATTACAAGAAAATATTAAAATTGGAGATATTCGTGATAGTAGCAAGGGTAAATCTATTGTTGTTGGTACTGATAAGGGTGATAGGTC
>CAYVWT010000168.1:0-2137 GCA_964455565.1 uncultured Clostridiaceae bacterium
CCTACTTCTGGCGCAGAATGGCTACAATTAATACACCAGGAATATCAATGAAATCCTCGCACCCAACTAGTCCTGACCGTTTTGTTGCTTTGGAGAGTGCGGTTCAAGAGATTAATCAGAAAATTGCAAATCATCAACCACTCAAGCCTGAAATGAAAGGTTCAACTGGCGCTCAATAGAACTTGTTAAGAGGGATTTAATATGAAAAATCTTATATTAGTTTTATGCCTGTTGTTTAGCCTTAGCCCACTTAAATCTTTTGCACTTGAAAAATTTGATAATGAAAAATCTGCTCAAAAACATTGCCCAAGTGACATTGTCGTATGGGTTAACTTGCCTACCGGTATATTTCATTACAAAGGTCAGCGGTGGTACGGCATGACTAAAAAAGGCGCTTATGTATGTAAGCAGGAAGCAGTTAAAGAAGGTGATAGACCCTCAAGGAATGGACAATGAAAAAATTAATCTTAGCATTACTAACTGCAATGTTGTTTATTGCTAACAGTGCTTATGCTGCTGGCACTGTGGAAGATGCTAACAAGGCTTATGCAAAAGGAAATTATGCGCAGGCAATTAAAATATATAAGCCGCTTGCTTTGAAAGGTAATGCAGAGGCACAAGGTAAGTTGGGGGAAATGTATGAGCTAGGGTTTGGTGTTGTGGAGAATAGCGCTGAGGCGCTTAAGTGGTATAAGTTGGCAGCAGCACAAGGTGATGCAATGGCGCAATTAAGCTTGGGGCTGACGTATGAGCTAGGAGCGGGGGTTGAGGAGGACTATGCTGAAGCAGTGAAGTGGTATAAGTTGGCAGCAGCGCAAGGTGATGTAGTGGGGCAATATAGGTTAGGTGGTATGTATGCTAATGGGAAAGGGATTGTGCAGGATTACGCTGAGGCGCTTAAGTGGTATAAGTTGGCATCAGCACAAGGTAAAACGGATGCACAATTAAACTTAGGGGCGATGTACGCTAACGGTCGAGGTGTGGCGCAGGACTATGTTACAGCACATATGTGGTTTAATTTAGCAGCAGCGCAAGGTTATGCAAGGGCTATTAAAAATAGAGCATTAACAGAAGAATTGATGACAGCACAGCAAATAACAGAAGCCCAAAAGTTAGCACGCGAATGCTTGGCTAGAAAATACAAAGGGTGTTAAGCGAGACTTTATGAAGATAAAGACAACGTTTATAAAAAACTACGTCGTAAAATTACTCGCAATTCTCTTTGTAAATCTCAATATTTCGTTGTATTGAATTTCTTGAACCCAACAATTCGCCAATAGCTTTACCTAAATTCCTTCCATTTTCACTGGCTTGATAAATGGCTTGTTCTTCAGGCGACAGTCTAGCAATTGCCAATTGCTCAGCTCGCCAGTCTTCTTCTGAAGTCGGTTTTGTTTGAGATAAAATCTCTTGCTTTAGCATTGCGCATTCCAGTGACTCAGCGGACGCATAGGTTGGTATTAATATTAATAATATTAGCGCATAAATAATGTTCATATTTCTTACTACTTCCATAATCATGTTTTAAGTAGCATACTCATAAATGAAGTAATTAACAATTAATAAAAAATAGTTTGTAAAAATTTACTACTTTGTAATGGTAGAGCTGTTCCTTCACAAAGTTGCATTGAGGATTACTCGATATAACCTAATGCCGCTGAAGTGAATTCTCCTATAAGTTAGAAGGATATATGCGCAAAATAATTTTAATAACCTTTTTATGTTTTCATAATTTTGCATTTTCCTGTTCATTTGATACTGACTGTCAGCCAGGGAGTAAATGCTTAAAATCGCAGGGAAATATCTATGGAGTTTGTGCTGGTGGGCTTTTTCCTGGAAACTCTAATGATTCTCAGCCAGTTACAAATCCTTTAGATATTAATGGGACATTTGGAAATACGTGCAGTTTTGATACTGATTGCGGACCATCATCTTCCTGTAGAAAAAGCTCAAGTTCTATTTATGGTGTCTGCATACCAAGACGTTGATATTAATAAATCAAATTTAAAGATGCATTTTGTCCCAATCTGATTTTTTTATTTAAAAATGCGATTTATGTGTGGTTGCTGGTTTACAGTTTTTTGTGGGCTAGGGGATACAGTAAATATAAATGGTAAAGGCTAAACATACCCCCCCA
>CAYVWT010000169.1:0-2090 GCA_964455565.1 uncultured Clostridiaceae bacterium
TTTAATGCTTCTTCTGTAAATGCCGTCATTTCAAGTTCAATATCTCCGCTTGACTTTATATCCTGCAAAATATCTGCGGACATCTTTATGTCCATTTCGCTGAATTCTTGTATTTTATTATCCGCCATAAGGTCAGCATACTCAGATGCCTCACTTTCGTAATCTTGATAGTCAACTGGTACATATTCTGTTTTTAGTTCTTCTGCCGCCATCAATCTTCCGTGACCCTTTACAACAAAACCACTACGGTTTGAAACTACTATTGGATGCCTCCACCCTTGGTACTTTATAATTTTTGCAAGTGTGGTAATTTGTTCCTTCGGGTGTTTATTAGGATTTTTCGGATTTCCTACAAGAGTGGCTGTTTCTGTTATTTTATCGTGAGCGCAGTAGACAGGAATTTCTCCTGCCATTGCTTTGGGTTTAATTTGTTCTACCATTTTGACACCTCCAAAAGTATGCTATCCACCATATCTAACTTTTCCCAAGGAAGATGTGCTTTGCCAAAGTGTCCACCGACTGCTGTTTGGCTATATATTGGTCTTTTAAGATTTAGCTTTTCAATTATAGCAGATGGCCTAAAATCAAAAACATTTTTAACAATTTCAAGCAGGCAATCATCACAAACTTTCCCAGTTTCAAATGTATCAATGCTTACACTTGTAGGTTCTGATTTACCAATTGCATGCGATACTGCAATTTCACAGTCATCCGCTAAGCCTTATGCAACAATGCTTTTAGCGACATATCTTGCGAAATACGCGCCACTTCGATCAACCTTTGTTGCATCCTTTCCCGAAAATGCTCCGCCACCAAAATGTGCAAGACCACCATAGCTATCTACCATAAGTTTTCTACCAGTAACACCTGTGTCTGCTGATGGGCCACCTTCTACAAATCGACCACTTGGGTTAATATCAATTATGGTCTTATTATCCATTAAGCATTTAGGAATTACTTTATCAATTACATTTTCTTTAATATCTTTTTTAATAAGCCAGTTTGCAATTCCGTCCTCGTGTTGTATTGATATAACAATTGATGTAATTCTAACTGGCAAACCATCATCGTCATACTCAACTGTTACTTGCGATTTGCCATCTGGTTTTAGATAATTTATATGGCCAGTATCACAACACACAGTTAATCTGTTAGTTAAGCGATGTGCTAACACTACCGGCAGTGGTAGATATTCGTTGGTTTCGTTATCAGCATAACCATAAACTATACCCTGGTCACCAGCACCTATGTCATTTTTATTAACAGCCTGCTCAATGTCCTTACTTTGTGAATGAATTAAATTGGTGATTTCAAACTCAAAAGGGTCATAGCCAACATCATAAAGGGTTGCAACAACCACATCTGCAACTTCAATCATAGCCTTTGCAGTGATTTCACCTGCAACAATAATATTTCCTTTGGTTGCCATAACCTCACAGGCTACATGTGCATTTGCATCAAGCTTTAATGTTTCGTCTAAAATTCTGTCTGCAATTAAATCGCATAATTTGTCAGGGTGTCCCCCAGTTACTGATTCTGCTGTTTTAAATTTACTCATACGTTTTATTCCCCCATTAAATATTTTTTTATTATTGATAGTAGCGATATTTTGTATAACAGTCGCAACTGCAAAACTTGCGTTTCTTATTTCCATAGCTTTCAAATACAATGCCACAGTGCTTACAAGTGAATTTGTATATGGCAGTTTCTTTTTTAATGCATTTATCAGGATTGGCTTTCCACCATTCTCTACGGCACACATCACTGCAAAATTTCCTTGTAACACCTTTATCTTTTTGGGTGATAGGCTTATTGCAGTTAGTGCAAATTAAGTTGTTAAATTTTTGCTCATTAACATTAAGTGCAACAACATTTCCATTACCATATAAGCCGTGGCGTTTACAGAAGGATCGAACTCCATCTCTTGACAGTACAAGCTCTGTTGCAATAGCTTTGTAACCACAACCTTTAAGTCGCAATTCATATATTTTTTTCTTTTCATATTCCGTCATCGCTTTTCCCCTTATTGCTAATTATTATAATTAAAATGCATTAAAACCGTTAAAAACACTATAATTTAAATTTAATTC
>CAYVWT010000170.1:0-2026 GCA_964455565.1 uncultured Clostridiaceae bacterium
TTTTCAATGGTCTCTGTGGCTACTGGACTGCACTCAGCTGTGACTATAAATAGTGTATTGCCGATTTGCGTTTCTGTGACTGTTTTCTTTTCCATATAATAGCCCTCCGTTTCCGAAGGAAGAAAAACTCCCCTCACTTCCTAATGGACAGCGAGTGGAGAAATCCGTAGTGCAAATTTTAGTTATGACCTAATGGTCGTAAAAAGTTCTTGACATTGCGACCAAAAGGTCATATAATTAAATCATAAAATATTTGGAGGTAATACTTATGAAAATGCAGTTAATGCGCGTTGAGGAAAAATGGATACTTAGAGACTATCGTGAAAAACTCGGTTTGACACAACAGCAGGTCGCAGATAAGGCAAAGATACAGCTTCGCCAGTATCAAAGGTTCGAATCAGGCGAACGCAACCTATCATCGTCTTCATTTAACATTGCTTGCAGGGTGATCGAAGCCTTGGGGCTTGACGCCACTAAATACCATCACGGCGATTATGTTTTGGGTGATGAAGTTGAAATTTAGACTAAGTGATTTTGGCCAGTAACGCTTTGTAAGTTCGTTTATCCTTTGTTGCACCACCCATCTGAAATCATGAAAATCCCCCATTCAGAGGGGAAAAGAAAAAACTCCCCTCACCATCTACAGACAGTTTAGGGGAGTTTGCGTACCGAAAAGGCGAATTATATTCAATGCTTGATGTAATCATATTTGACTATATATTTTTGCTTTGAATGTCGTGTTATGACGGGATTGATGTCTTATGATTATTATTTGTACGGCGAGTTGACGGGATTGATGTCACTTAGGGGTGAGTTGATGGGATAGATAACATTTTAAGAAAATCCAATGGCACACATATTGCTTTAAATAACTTGTATACCCAAAACCCAACACATAGAGTAGTGATATGCATTTCTTTTTTATACAACACAGGGTATCAAGGAAAAATATACCTTAATACCCCATGTTAAAATTATTATTTTCTACATTATTTCAAAGTTACACATAATTCTGACTGCTTGCTTTTTATAATATTTTCCGTTATCACTTATATCATTTAAAAATATAAAGCATCACATCAACTATTTTGCCATCATATTCATGGGCGAAGACCGACATATTTGCTATACCTGCAGTGTTGTCATCATATATTGTCTGCCCTAGAGCAACGCCTAAATACATATCTTGTGGAGTTGCAATTCTAACATCAACTGCATTTATATCACCAATAGAAACCCTGTTTGTTGAGCTAAATGACCGTTCATCGTAAACATAAACATTTGTTGCACTATTTATTACAAAATCAGGTGAAAAAGGTCCTTGAATAGGAAACTTAAGTGTTACACAATTTCCTCTAATCTCACTTATATCCCCATAGTAATATGTGTTTTTTATATCTGGGTATGAATTTGCAATAATCTTATTGTTTTGTGTATCAGCCTGTGCAATCGGTACTATTTTATTTATTGTACCATTAATATTTTTGATTGGTAAAACAACATCACCTATTGAAAAATTCATTGCCATATCTGGTGTTGTATCCATCGTTTGCGATGTGCCATCTTTTAGAACGGATAATCCTAAAATTGAATCACCATCAATATTTTGTTTTTGCGTTACCTTAGTAATGGCTGAAAACCCACCCGTTTGTATAATATTAACATAACTATTTACTAACACAAAGTCGGCATACCTATCTTGGTCAACATCAAAATATTGTATATTATTGAAAATTTGCTCATCTTCAATAGATGCTACATTAAATATTGCAGAGTCATCATTGTTTGGCGGCACAACCATAACAATTGAGTTATCATTAAGGTATACACGTTGCATTCCATTAAATAAAGATTTATCCGCTTTTCTATATTCAGCAAAAGGGTACATATTCAATAAACTTGTAAAGCTACCTCTATCTTGTATTTGCGTCCCAAAAACGGTTTTAGCTCTATCAATACTTATTACTTGGTTATTAGAATCGGTTTCATAAGTAATCAAAGTTTGAGGCGTAATACCTATAATCTG
>CAYVWT010000171.1:0-1977 GCA_964455565.1 uncultured Clostridiaceae bacterium
GTGCTAACAGAAGTCTTTTCATCTGCTTTTAGCTCGCCTGTGCCAGATTTAATGCGAAGCTTTTCGCTTAATATTGTTTTACCCTTACGAATTACATATTGGTCTGAACCAACTGCTAAACTCTTTTCCATTAGGTCTATTTCAAGTGAATTGAAAAGCAACTTTGCAATTTCCCAACGTTTAGCTGGTTGTCCTTTTTTAACAGAAACACCGCTGTCTATATCGTTTTGAGTAGCAACAGCTAAATAACCATCAGGGTATACTAATTTTTCGTCGCCGCCAACCTTGTCTAATGCGACTACCTTATAGCCTAATGCACAAACTATCATTTTTATGGCTTGTTCATATGTAACTTGGCTATCTGGTGCAAACTCAACAGCGCTCATACCATTAATAATTCCAAGGTCGTATGCTGTTCTTATATCACTTACTGCCCAAGCAACAGTGCCAAGGTCTTTGAATGTCAAACCTGCTGGGTCTTTACTTCCAACTCCACTAAGCCCAAGTGTTCTAACAAGCATTACTGAAAATTCTGCCCTTGTAACATTTTTATCTGGCCCAAAAGTGCCATCTTCATAGCCCTTTATTATTTCCAATGCAGATAATAAAGAAACTGCCGAATAATAATTTTTGTCTTGTGCTACATCTTTGTATGTTGCGCCAAAGGTAACTGTTCCAAAAAGCATACTCATTGCTATTATAACGGATAAAACTTTTTTAGTTATTTTCATATGTATTTCCTCCTATTTTTGTATAAGTATATAGTTTGATTTTAGCATTATTCTCACAAAAGGTCAAGCAGTTTAACACAATCTTAATATTAGCTACATTCCAAGCCCAATATTATAGCTGTTTGTAAATTTTGTTTTTGCAAAGTTATAACCAAGCATTGCTTGTGCCTTGTTTAGCTTTGCATCAAGAAGCTTGTTTAGTGCATCTGTAACCTCGCTATTTGCGGCGATTCCTTGCTCATATTTAATTTTAGCAATATCGTAAACCTTTTGTTGCAGGGTTATTTGTGCATCTAACCATTCAAGCGAGGCATACGCATTTACCATATCGTTATATGCCTTGTAAACGGATAATTGCACTGTGTTAAGTGTAGATTTATATGTATCCTCACTTGTCATTGTAGTGAATTGTGCTTTTTTGTAGCCATAAGTGTTTGGCATATAGAATTTGCCTGTAACCTCAAGTAGCTTTTTGTCTAATTCTAATTGTTGCTTAGCTTGTATTGCTTCCATTCTGTTAGCCCTTGCAAGCTCTGCCTTTTCGGCAACATTAACCTCGTCATATTTTGTGCAAACTATTTTGTCAGTCAGTTCAATTTTTGTATCAAGTGGTAGGTTTAAAGCCTTATC
Organism: uncultured Clostridiaceae bacterium; assembly: GCA_964455565.1. Lineage (GTDB taxonomy): Bacteria > Bacillota > Clostridia > Monoglobales > Firm-18 > CAYVWT01. Next base: position 1,362 of record CAYVWT010000171.1, read on the forward strand.
AAAATCCATTCTTGAATAATCAAGAGCACGCTCTGCATTTGCTTTATCAATTGTTGCCTTTAAAACTGCATTGCTTGCATACATTAAATCAATATCACTTGTTAGACCAAGCGTGCTTTTAAGCTGTGCAGTTTTTAAATTATCTTTTGCATATTGTAGGATATTATCACATATTTCCTTTTTATCTAACGAATTTTGATATGTAAAATAAACATTTTCTGTAAGTGAACGAATTATTGAATCTGTTTGAATAATACCCTTTTCGGTTAGGAGTAGTCCCATTTGAGAAAGTTGAACGTAATAACCGTTACGAGTTTTAACGCCCTCGAAAACGTATGCACCTTTATCAAGCGCTTTATATTGCGCAACCTTTTGTTCGTCTAAGGATAGCTTTGCGGCTTCTAACTTTGTTTTGTTAATTGCCTGTGTAGTGCTGTTTTCCTGCGCATATTTAATAGCAGTTTCAAGTGAAAAAGTTTTTGTTGTGGCTTGTGTTTCAACTGCACTTATTAACATTGGCGTATCTGCGTATGTAGGCAGGGTTATAGATAATAGCATTGTAGAAATTAGTAGTAAAAGTATTGCTTTTGTTGTTGTTTTCAAATTAACCAGCTCC
>CAYVWT010000172.1:0-1900 GCA_964455565.1 uncultured Clostridiaceae bacterium
TAGAGTTTACAGGCACTCAAAATGTAGGGGCAATGGTGTTATATGCTACTAGCTCAGAGCAATTCATTTCAACTATAGTTACTTCTGTTGGATATTATTACCATGCGAATGAGGTTTCTACAAAAGTTGCGAACTACAATGGGAATAAATGGAGAAAACATAAGATAGTAGCTTATGTTAGCACAAAAACAATGGATTGGTATATTGATGATCTATTGGTAGCAAAAAATGTTCCAAATAGAGGTAGCGATAATTTGATAAATAATTTAACGTTTGGCTTAATAACAAACCCAATGGATACAAAGATGTGGATGGACAATATTAAGGTCAGTATTAAATAAGTTAAAAGGTTAATAACATTATGATTGCATCAAAATAGCTGAGAGTAATGTTAAGAGTATATGTATTGAAATTTTTCTTTGAGGGGGGATTTGTCAAATGAAGAAAAGCATAATCATATGGTTATTAGTTTTAGTAAATTATGTATGCATTGTAGCAGTTGTTAATGCAGAAGATTTTTCGTTTGATAAAACTCCGATAAAGATTAATTTGAATGATTTTATGAGGCAAGAAAATCGACTGAACATAAATTGGAATAATTTAGGCGAGGGCGTTATCTATAGTGTATATTTAAGTGCAAACGAAAAATTTGAGGATTGTATTCCTGCAACACAGGTTTTTGCTCAAACACAAGCTGAAATTGAAGTTCTGTCACAGTATCAACAAAAATTTGAAAATATTATAACAGATGGTGGTAGTGTGGTGAGTCCTTCAGTAGATGATTGGACATTAGGTTCGGAGTTTGCCCCAGCAGTTGGAATAGCAAATTCAACTGCAACAGCCGGCAGTACATTTGGAAAGGATGGAACAAGTTGGGGTGTTAAATTAACTGCACCTGCAAATTCAAATAGTGCATTATTAGAAAGACCTTCCTTAACAAGAACATTTACAGATACTGCGGTAACATCTGGAGTAATAAGCTATCAATTTGATTTTAAGCTTGTAGCAGCTCGTGGTATAGATGTAATTTGTGGACACTCTGCTGTTGGTGCTTTTGTACTAACTCCAACTACTATATATATGTATGGAAGGTCTGGTGATACAACAATACTTAAAACGGGCTTAGATTTATCAAGCAATTGGCATACGTTTAGAGTAGATACACTAATTAATGATATAAATAGTGAGTATAGCAAGAATGATGTATATTTAGATGGTGTTTTTATTGGCTCATATCTTACGAGATTTTCAACAACTGTAGATAGAGAAATCAAGCAGATTAAGTTTGTTGGTACTAATGGCGGGCTTTCAAAAGCTAATGTCGAAGCCTATTTTGATAATATTAATATAACATATTCAAATTTAATTGATACTTATGAATATATATTTATTGTTGCCTATAAAGAACAAAAAGTAGTTGCACGTTCAGCTGCATATCCAATAAATGGCAGAATAGTTTCAGGTGTCATAAAGTTACCGTATAACGAAAAGGCTATACACGACTTACCAATAAAGATAAGTGCTTCAAATAATTTAGGGATTATAACGACATTAGAACCTAATTATTATGCTGAAGTAGATGTTGTTATACCTCAAGGACAAAATGCTATTAATTTTGTTATACCTGTAGTTTTAAAACAATCAAGTAATGATTATTATATTGGTTTTAATTTAAACTCATTAAATGATAATTATGTGCAGAATGGCTTTTATACTAATGACGGAACTGTTGCGAACATTAATTATGCGAAAAAGGTAAATGTAACCTATGGAAACATAAATAATGTTGAATTAGTCATTAAGAGCCCTTTAGATTATTTAGATGATACGGGAAATACCATTTATAGCTCAACTCAAGTTCAGTTAGGACAAGAAATTAATGGAGTAGTTGATTATACTA
>CAYVWT010000173.1:0-1854 GCA_964455565.1 uncultured Clostridiaceae bacterium
ATTTTTTTTTATTTTCTCTAAGTTCCTCTGCTTTTTCCTCGGGAGCGGTAGGGTTACAATGAGCCCACGCACCTGTTTCGCTTGAAGCGTTAAACTTTTGCTTATCTGCTGAACGCATAGGTGGGAAAAATTCAATATGGAAATGATAAAAATCACTCGTATCACCACTATTAACTGGTGATTGATGCATACACATCATATATGGGAAAGCATAACCAAATAAGTTATCAAGAGTACCTGCTGTTTCTCTGATAATCTTAGCAAGGTTATCACGCTCACCGTCAGTAAATTGGTCAATAGTTTGCTTGTGTGATTTACTCGCTATATACATTCCGTATGGATATTCGCTGAAAAATGGTAGGAATGCGTAAAAGTCATCATTTTCTATAATAATTCTTTGTGCATATTTTACCTCGTCGTCTATCATATCGCAAATTAAACATTTGCCTTTTTCATCAAAATATTCCTTGCAAGAATCAAGCTCTAGTTCCAATTTTTTAGGTATGTTTGAGTAGCCATATATTTGCCCATGAGGATGAGGCATTGTAACACCAACAACATCGCCACGGTTTTCAAAAATAAATATGTATTTAATTTTTTCGTCTTTTTTAATTTCTACAAATCTTTCAACCCATAAATCAACCAGCCTTCTAATATGTGCTTGTGGAAGCTCGGGCAGGGTAACAGTATGCTCGGGTGAATAGAGTATAACCTCGCATTTTCCGTATGACTCTCTCATCTTATAAAAATTTGTATTTACACTATCAGGCTGTGGTGGGTTTTGCGATAATGCGGGGAAATCGTTATCATATTTATAAACGTCATAGCTAGGCACATTACCTGAGCTTGGACAAAAAGGACACCAGTCCTTTGGCATTTGTGGTCTGCCTTGCCTGTGCGATGCAATCATAACCCAGTCTTTTGTAAGTGGATTATAACGTAATTCTGCCATAAGTAAGCACCCTTTTCCTAACACACATATCGCTTTATGGTGTTATTATTCTATAATATATAACAATTATAACACTATTTCAAAAAAATTATATGGTGTAATGTTGCATTTATATTACATAATGTGATATAATATTTCCACAAAGGAAGTGAGGAAGTATGAATAAATATAAATTTATTCTCCAAACAAACTCATCGGACATAAACTTATACCAATGTGGTGTAGAATTCTGTGCTCCAAACCATTCGCAAGGTCCTTCGGTGCGTTCGTATTACCTCTTGCATTATATTATGCAAGGAACAGGTGTCTTTGAAATTAACGGTAAAACCTATAAGCTAAATCCAGGTCAAGCATTTTTGATATGCCCTAATAAAGTAAGCTTTTATAAATCAGATAATGATAATCCGTGGATATATTCTTGGGTTGCATTTGACGGCATAAAAGCTAAGGAATATCTTGGAAATGCAGGGCTTTCATCTCATAATCCTATTTACACAGCGTTAAACCCTAAGGCTGTTGAGGAAGCACTTTTAGAAATGGTTAATCAAACAAAAAAAGAAGATTCATGCGAGCTTCAGCTAATGGGCTATATGTATATGTTTTTATCCACTTTAATCTCTAATTGTTATTTAAAAAGGGAGCCTATTGTTAGAACAAAAGACTTATATCTGCAAAAGGTCATTGAGTATATTAACCTAAATAGTTGGAGGAAAACAACTATTTCAGAGCTTGCAGAATACTTAAATTTAGATAGAAGCTATTTGTATTCCATTTTCAAACAAAAGCTTAAAATGTCACCACAGGAATTTATTTTGAAATTTAAAATTGAAAATGCTTGTGAAATGCTAAGTAATACAGATATGCTTATAAGCAAAATAGCTCAATCAATAGGATATGAAGAT
>CAYVWT010000174.1:0-1810 GCA_964455565.1 uncultured Clostridiaceae bacterium
TTTGCCTTGTAACCTGCCTGTACACCTGCAAAGGCAAGTTCAAGAGCAAATAGGAGGTCTTCGCCAAGGAGGGAGAGGTCACTTAATTTAAGGTTCCTCTCCCTTAAAAATGTACCTAAAACGAACATACCAAACTTAACTGGTATGTCCGCATTAGCTATTTTTATTGTTTTCATTTTAGGTAATTTTTAATTTTAAGATTTAACAGTCTTTGTAATAGCACCAGTAACTTCAAAAGAAGCTGAGTAGCTTGTATTTTCTTCTACGGCTGCGTTTAAATCCAATGATGTACAAATGGCTTGCATAGTAAACACATTGTCTCCGCTAACATCTGTTGTAAATTTAATAGTTAGAGCAGTACCACTAATCAAATCTGTAAAGAGATCATCAAACAAGTAATTGGTAGATGAATCACCAGGCCCTGCATACAATGCCTCGGTAGAAAGTGTGCCGGATAACTGACCCTTCTTTACTTCCCTCCATCCTCCAGCTGCTGAATCCTTTGTAAGAATTTCACGCATTGCTGCAGAAATGTTCATTTGGCAGGATGTCGCGTAACCGATTGCAGTCGAATCTTTATACAAGCGCATCAACGTACCGTTAATTATTCCAGTTGTTGCCATTTTATTATTTTTTAGCTTTTGACAAATCTATATTAACATCAATTTTTTCCAATTCATTCTCATCTTGGAAATATTCCATAGGCATTGGCACCGGAATATAAATAGGTTGAGGTGCCTCTTGCACTTGTTTTTCTGGCATCTGCTCCACGACAAAGTCATCATCAAGATGCTCCGCAATGCCATCGGCAACAAGTTGCTTGCCAAAGTCGGAAAGGAATACACCTGTTGCGCCTACTGGCTTGCCGTTCCACGTTTTTATTAATCTTAACTTCATAATTATCGTTTCATTCTTGCCATAAAATCAATACTCATCCAATAAACATTTAAATCAGCATTGTATGCTTGTGAATCAGATGACATATACTTAACTGTCTGCACGCTAATATCATTTACTGTACCTACAAATCTGTCTAATCTATTTCTTATAGAGTTAGATAAACTTTGTGTAGTGTCATAGTTGTTTGTATAAACATCTACTTGAAAACTAACTTCTTCAAGATTACTTTGACCATCTTTAAAATCAACTGCAACACTATTAATAATTGTGTAAACACAAAAAGGATAGGTAACATTTTGAGGAGCAATATCTGGAAAGATGCGTAATCCGCAAACACCAGTAACTGCCACATCAGTTGATAGTCTCCCATATATTACTTTACCTATCATAATACTTGCCAGAATTTTTTAGGTCTCTCCTGCATAATGAAAATGCATTCATTACGCATGGTTTTAATTACTTTTTCTCTACTTAAATTTCTTGCTTGTACTACTATTTTATTATACCAGGCTCTTGTACTTCCAAAAACCATGTGAGCATAAAAGCCATTTGTTCCTTCGCTACTATTAATACCTTTATTCATTGTACCTCTTTTATACAATGGCCCTACCGCTCCAACGGCATATCTATATGATTTAAGATTTTTAGATAAATCAATAATAGACTTTCTTAAATTACCTGGTTGCACAATCATTGAAGCTCGATCATTTTCTGACCATCCTTGCATTTTTTTATTACTAAAAGGATTGGTACTAATACGGTGAGGCTTACTACTCACCGGCACTAATGACTTATAAATTTGTAATGCGATAGGAGTAGCTGAATCTATTACTCTACTTCTTTCTTTTACTGTACATTGCTCCATTAACTCTGCAAATTCAATCACCGCATCTGCTAAACCTACTACTCT
>CAYVWT010000175.1:0-1780 GCA_964455565.1 uncultured Clostridiaceae bacterium
TACTGCAAGCTTTTATGATTCTGCTTCGGTAAAGCATTATGAAAGAGTTTATATTGCTATGCTTTCGAACTGCTTAAAGCTGTTTGAGGATTATGGGACAAATAATCCTGACGATTTTTGGAGTATGCTACTTCGATATGGCACAAAACACGACAATTCTTGCCTTATAGCCGATACACCGTTTTTTATTTCCCTGCCACCTGAAATATTAAGGACTATCCTTGTGGAAAATGATGTAGATGATTCAACTATTGAAAAATGCCTTGCATTTAGTAAAAGCATCAATGAATATTCTGAAAATAATTGTACCAAGCACATTTTAAGCTTTGACAAAATGGAACAGCTTAGCAAAAAAGAACGTTTTTTAAGCCCCGAGCTTACATATTTTATAGGAAAAGATATTTATATTACAAATGCATATTACAAAAAACAGCTTTCCTATTTGGCAGATAGGCTAAAAACAAATAAAAATTTCGAGATATGCCTTTTAAGGGATATGCAAAAATCTAAAATCCTTTCTGTAAACCTATGTATATTACAAAACTCTTTTGCAGTAGGCTGGACAGATAGTCCTCCATTTGTGGTTTCGGTATCCGAACCAACCTTGGTGAGCGCAGCTTTTCAGTTTTTTGGCGTGGTGTGGGAAAGCATACCACGAGTAAATAGAGAACGCACAGATGCCATAAATACTTTGCTTACATTAACCGAAAAAGACTAGAATATATTATGGATTAAAGAATGAGGTGAATATATGTCTGCTTTGCCATTAAAATATAGAATTATTGCTGGCGTATGTTCAGCCATTCTATTTATTATTATTCTTAGTGTTTGCATACTTGGGTACATATTGTTTGATTATATCCACACAGCTCCTAAATTAAATATAAATGATTTAAAGCTTGATTATACATCTTTTATATATGGAAGTGAGGGGCAAGAGCTTGTACGGCTTCATGATGAGAAAAATAGAGTGTGGGTTAGCTTAGATGAAATTCCTGTTAATATGCAAAATGCGATTGTCGCAACAGAAGACCAAAGGTTTTGGAAGCATACGGGTGTTGATTTTAAAAGAACTATTATGGCTTCTTTTAATTTAGCTTTTCACACAGGCGCAACCTTTGGTGGCAGTACAATTACTCAGCAACTTGTTAAAAACCTTACACTTAATAATGATGTTACTATTAAGAGGAAAATTCAAGAAATGTGGCAAGCTATGCAATTGGAAAGACAAATCGGCAAGGAAAAAATACTTGAATTATACCTAAATACAGTTTTCTTTGGTGAAGGTGCTTATGGAGTTCAAGCGGCTGCATATAGTTATTTTGGCAAAAATGTATCAGAGCTATCGCTTGCAGAATCAGCCTCTATTATTGGAATAACACAGTACCCTGAACGGTATAATCCTTTTTTAAACCCAAAGGAAAATAAGAATAAGCAGGAAATTGTTTTGAAAAAAATGATTGAATTTCGATACATAAATGAAGATGAGTATGCACTTGCATTAGCTCGGCCTCTTGATTTTAAAAGGGGAACTGTTAGTAATTCAAATAATAAATATTCATATTTTATTGACCAAGTGCTAAGCGATGTATTAGGTGATTTGCAAAAAGAAAAAGGCTACACAAGGGCGCTTGCCTCAAAGCTTCTCTATACAGGTGGGCTGAAAATATACGCAACAATAAATACAGATGTGCAGGAGGCTATGGAGAAAGTTTTTGCAGATGACAAAAATTTCCCCGATGATACTTCTGGTACAAAAACAAACTCTGCTATGGTTATT
>CAYVWT010000176.1:0-1776 GCA_964455565.1 uncultured Clostridiaceae bacterium
TATTTTAGGATTTTTTAAGCTTTGGTCTATTAGGTATAGACCAGTTTTAGCTCCAACTCCACCAGCATTCCCAACAATCGTTGTTGCAATACCGTTGGAATCATATACTCTGTAACCTTGCATGCCACCTATAATTTGCTTAAGAGTGTTTTGGTTTGCTCCTCCGACAGGTAATATTTCTCGTCTACCTCTGCTTCTAAGATTTGCAATAATGAACACGCGTTCTCTATTTTGTGGGGTAAAATGATCTTTGGAATTGAGCACCTGCCATCTTGCATCATACCCTGCTTCGTCCAATTCAAGGAGAACTTGGGCATAGTCGAAGCCGTCATTAATTGATAGCAGGTTTTTAACGTTTTCAATAAATAAGTATGTGGGCTTATCTTTTTCTTCTTTGCCTTTGACGAGGTTAATAATGCTAAAATAGATTCCACTTCGTTTGCCACTAAGGCCGCTTTGCTTCCCTGAAATTGAGATGTCTTGACATGGGAATCCGAAGCACCAGACATCTGCAAAGGGGATTTCTTCGCTTTTGATTGTTGTAACATCATCTCTATACCACTCTCCATTCGTATCAAACATTGCCCTATATGATTTTACGGCAAATTTATCTTTTTCACAAAACCCTATACACTTATAGCCTGCCAATTCAAGTCCAAGTCTAAAGCCACCTATTCCTGCACAAAAATCTATAAAGGTCATTTTTAATCACAACCTTCCTTTGGTAAATCTGCATATTTTGTTTGAATGCCATCTCTAATTAAAATTACATCATCACTGCTACCAACTTGAGATATGAAACGAGATAAAATTACATCCACATATTTTGGATCAAATTCTATCATATTACATATTCTGCTAGTCTGTTCACAAGCGATAAGGGTTGTCCCAGAACCACCAAAAGGGTCAAGAACTATACAATTTGTCATGCTTGAGTTTGTAATAGGATATGCAATTAAAGCTATAGGCTTCATTGTGGGATGCAGTTCTGATTTTTTAGGTCTTGGGAATTCCCAAACAGTATTTTGTTTTCTGTCTGAGTACCACTTATGCTTTCCAGTTTGCTTGAAGGCATAAATTACGGGTTCGTGTCGGAAATGGTAGTCCGATCGTCCAAGCACCAATGAATCCTTAACCCAAATACAAATGCTTGAAAGATGAAACCCTGCATTTTTTAGTGCCGTTCTAAAATTTATACCTTCCGTATCTGCGTGGAAAACATATATTGCAGCACCGTCCTCCATAACATCAAATGAGCATTTATAGAAGTCAAGTAGAAAATTATAAAAGTCTTGGTCTGGCATATTATCATTTTGTATTTTAAGTTTATCTTTTGTACCACCTTGAATGTTGATATTGTACGGCGGGTCAGTTACCACTAAATTAGCCTTTTTTCCGTCCATAAGCTTTTCGTAGCTTTCTGCTTTTGTGCTGTCACCACACAATAACCTGTGCCTGCCTAACAGCCATATATCACCTTGTCTTGATATTGGGTTTTCCGGTAATGGTATATCACAATCATCTTCGACAGTATCCTTAGGAAACATTTCATTAAACAAGGTATCTATTTCTTTTGCATCAAAACCTGTAAAGCTTACATCATAATCTGAAATTTGCAAATCCTTTATTAGGTCTGCTAACATTGCATTATCCCATTCGCCACTTATTTTATTAAGGGCAATATTTAGGGCTTTCTCCTTTGTTTTGTCAATTTCAATTACAATACAATCTATTTCTTTAAAACCTAATGTCTTTAGAACTGAAATTCTTTGATGA
>CAYVWT010000177.1:0-1709 GCA_964455565.1 uncultured Clostridiaceae bacterium
TGACGGCTATAGCGGTACAACCTTCGACAGACCCGCATTTATAGAAATGATGGCAATGGTTGAAAGCGGTCAAGTTTGCAGAGTAATAGTCAAGGATATGTCAAGGCTTGGGCGTGATTATCTCAAGGTAGGAATGTATACAGACATTATCTTTCCAGAGCGAGATATTCACTTCATCGCTGTAAATGACGGAGTTGACTCTCTAAACGGTACAAGCAATGACTTTACTCCAATACGCAATTTATTTAATGAGTTTCATGCAAGGGATACTGCAAAAAAGGTAAAGGATGCTATGAATCTCAAGGGGAAGTCAGGTGAGTATCTTACAACTAACCCACCATACGGATATATGAAAAATCCCGATAACCCAAAGGAATGGATAGTTGACCGTGAAGCCGCCGATGTAGTCAAACACATATTTGAACTTTGCATTGCAGGGAAAGGCCCAACACAAATCGCAAAGCAGCTTCGTGAAGAAAGGGTGCTCGTTCCTACGGCATATTGGCAGCAGAAAGCCATCAATACAAATAATTCAGTACCGATTGACCCTTGTCGTTGGACAACTGAAACGATCAAACGAATATTAACGAAGTTAGAATATTTGGGGCATATGGCAAACTTTAAGACTCATAGAAAGAGTTATAAAGACCACAAAAAGATCGACAATCCTATGGAGGACTGGCTAATCTTTGAAGATGTACATGAGCCGATAATTACCAAAGAGCAATGGGGAAAGGTGCAGGAGCTTCGTAGTAACAAGCGGCGCAACACTAAGACAGGCAAGCAAAGTGTATTTTCAGGGCTGCTTGTGTGTGCTGATTGCAGTTCTAAGCTATATTTTTGTACAGCAAACAGCTTTTCAGAAAACCAAGATTTTTTTACTTGCTCTAACTATCGTAGCAATTCGGGTATCTGCTCGGCACACTTTATCCGTGAACAAGTGCTAAATCAAGTTGTGCTGAAGCATTTGCAAGGAGTTTTGAGCTATGCACAGCAGTTTGAAAATTCCTTTGTTCGGCAGGTTAGTGAAAAAACTACTGAGGATAGGCGTAAAGAAATCTCAGAAATGAAGCGGACAATTGCCAGAAGCATCCGCAGAATTGAGGAACTCGACAAGTTGTTTAAGCGTATTTACGAAGATAATGTTTCGGGTAAAATATCCGATGAGCGCTTTGATAAGTTATCCGCCGAATACGAGACAGAACAAAAGGATTTACAAGAACAGGTTGCACGGTTAGAAACAGAAGTGACCGCAGGCGAAGAAAAGGCTGTTAATATTGAACAGTTTCTTATTACGGTCAGAAGATACACAAATATTGATGAACTTACGCCAACCATTGTAAATGAATTTATCAGCAAAATAGTCATTCACACACCCGATAAGAGTAGTGGCAAGCGTAGGCAACAAATTGATATTTACTACAGTGCTGTGGGCATTGTAAACATTCCAACTCCTGAAGAATTAGAACAGCTTCGATTGGAATGCAAAGCCAAACAGCAAAGGACGGCATAGCAAATGCTACACCGCCCTTACATAAGGCTAATACTTCCTTATCAAAGCCACCCTAAAGGCGGTTCTTTTTTGTTGGTGGAGGGCTAGGTTACAAGTCTAGGGGATAAGTTTTAGTAATGAACAAAGGTTACAACTATTATGCATAATTTGCTGTCGCAAGATGAGATCTCGAGGTTATAAAATTTTTTATTTCACC
>CAYVWT010000178.1:0-1700 GCA_964455565.1 uncultured Clostridiaceae bacterium
CAACCTTAATAACACGTTCTAAGAAATATTTAAGGTTGTTCCATAAATCCTCTTCAGTAATCGTTTTGTATTTTTCAAGTAATGCTTTCATACCCTCTTTTGTATAGCTTGAATCCCAGCCAGGAAGGGATAAATCACCAGTTAGTGGGTTCATATTTTCCACATGCTCTTTAACATAAATTAGTGCATTAGAACCATCTGGAAGCTCAAACGAAAGGTCAGAACGTGTCCAGTCGAAAATTGGCATAAAGTTATAGCAAACAACCTCAACCCCTGCTTTTGCAAGGTTGCGAAGTGATGTGCAATAGTTTTCTATGTATTCATCCCTGTTTCCGTCACCAGTTTTAATATCCTCGTGGACTGGTACACTCTCAATTACTTTAAAATCTAAGCCCTTGTCATTAACCTTTTTCTTTAATGCCATTATGCTTTCTAAGTCCCATGCCTGCCCAACTGGAATGTCATAAATGGCAGTTACTATTCCTGTTACCCCTGGTATTTGGCGAATTTTGTCCAGTGTTACTGGGTCAGAATCACCATACCATCTAAACGTCATTTGCATAATATTACACCTCTATCCCAAAATATTTTACAGCGTTGTTATATGATATATCTTCTATAATTTTGCCCAATGCTTCTTCGTCGTTTGGATATTCGCCATTTTCAACCCAATCACCAATTAAATTACATAATATTCTTCTAAAATATTCGTGCCTTGGGTAAGATAAAAAGCTTCTTGAATCAGTAGTCATACCATTGAATTTGCTAAGCAAGCCTAAGTTAGCTACCGTCCTCATTTGCGCAACCATACCATCAATATTGTCGTTAAACCACCAGCCAGAGCCGAATTGAACTTTCCCTGCAACACTACTATTTTGAAAATTACCCATCATAGTTCCTAAAACATAATTATCCTTTGGGTTTAGGGTATATAAAATAGTTTTTGGCAGTTTATCCTCACGCTCCAAAGCGTCTAAAAACCTTGAAAGTGGTTGTGCAATTTCCAAATCGCTTATAGAATCAAAGCCAGTATCTGCGCCTAATTTCTCAAACATTCGTGAGTTATTGTTACGCAAAGCACCCATATGTATTTGCAACGTCCAATTAAGCTTTGAATATTCCTTTGCGAAAAATGAAAAAGTAAAGGTTTTGTATTTTAATTCATCATTTTCGCCTATTTGTTTGCCTAATAATTTGTTCTGATATATTGCAGAAACCTCGTCAATTGTTGCCTCGGAATAAGGAACAAAGTCAACGCCATGGTCACTAATCCTGCAACCTACTTCATTAAAGCAAAGAATTCTTTGCCTTAATGCGTCTAAAAGCTTATCATAGCTATCAAGCTTTTGACCTATAATTGCTTCAAGTCTTTCAATAAATGGAATGAATGTTAGCTTGTTAATTTCAACAAATTTATCTGGTCTAAAAGTAGGCAAAACCTTAGCTTCCATTTGCCCTTTAAGGTTTTTATGATACATTAAATCATCAGTTGGGTCGTCTGTTGTGCAAATAACTTTAACATTCGACTGTTTTATAAGCCCTCTAACACTAAAATCTGCCTCGCTTAACTTTGCATTTGCTCTTTCCCAAATACTGTGTGCAGTTTTTTCATTAAGTGGCTCGTAAATATTAAAATATCTTTGCAGTTCAAGGTGTGTCCAATGATATAGAGGGTTTCCAATTGTGTATGGCACAGTTTT
>CAYVWT010000179.1:0-1685 GCA_964455565.1 uncultured Clostridiaceae bacterium
TGTTTTTATTTCTTCTTTTCTTACCCTCCCCCACGGGGGAGCCGGAGGGGGCTGCTTCTATCTTTACCGAAGCCACCATGCTTCCCAACCCTGTGGTAAGCAACCTGTATATCAACTACAAACTTACACGCCCTGCCACTATTTGGTTTTCGGTACATAACAATGCAGGCATACCCGTACGCCAAACCACACCGCAGTCCAAACCTGCCAAATACAATTACGCCACCATAAACATGAGCAACAACCTTACAGGTACTTATACCGTATATGTACATGTGGATGATATGGTGATGCAGAGAGTAATAATTAAAAAATAATACCATCAGAAATTAATAAAAATGAAACAATACTTTTTAATACTGTCGTTTGTAATTTTTACATTCAAACTAGCATTTGCTCAAAATAGTGAATTTGCTCCACCTTCAATACCTACTTCACCACAAGCTGAAGCGTTTAAAAAATATGGAGAATATTCTATTAACTATCAAACAGGTGTGCCAGATATATCAATACCTTTGTTTGAAATCAACCATTATGGCTATAAGTTGCCATTAACATTGAGCTACAACCCAATACCACTTAAACCCGGATATAATTATGATGTTTTTGGGCGAGGTTGGAGTCTATCATTAAGAAGTTGTATATCACGTTCTATTGAATATGCACCTGATGAATGGTCTGATTTCCTGCTTGAAGATATTGAAAAAGAAGAATTTAAATGTTTAACATCATATAATTGTCCGGGTTATAGTTGTTTTAAAAATATAAATTTTGGACTTGACCAATTCAATGCAATATTACCTGACGGCTCTTCATTTGATTTCGTAATTCAGAAAGTTAATGGTATTAGAACTTTTAGTATTGCAAATAATAGAAAATTGAAAATTGACTGTATTGCAGGAGGAATAAATATTGTTTCATTCACCATCGTAGATGAAAATGGTATTAAGTATTCGTTTGAAGAAAGTGATTATTTAAATACTTCTGGATATCTATCTAATGTAACATGGCATTTAACTCGTATTGACTTACCAAACACTGATCAACAAATTATTCTGAATTATGAACTAACAATACAAGGCAATATAAATTGTTTGGGTGAACCAAATATAATGCTTACAGATGATGGATATGGCAACCCAACTAACACTTATGTTATCGATGGGTTTGAAGCTAACCCTACAAAAATAATTAGCACTGAGCCAATTGGAATTGACAATTCATATAGAATGAAATTACTCTCCAAGATTAGTTATAACAAAACAAATATCATTTTGAATTATAAAAATCAAGACACTTTTTCAGATTATAATCCTCCGAAAAACTTCTATATAGACAATATAGAAATTATAGAAAGTGAGAGACTTATAAAAAAAATAAATTATGATATTGAAACTTCTCCTTTTTTGTCAAATTTAACAAGTGCCCTGCAATTAGGAACCTTAAATGCAATATTTCTGAATAGTGGAGAATTAAACACTGAAAAATACAACTTGATTTATCAAGGTAGTAATTCGTTTTTTTTTAACGGTACTGATCATTGGGGTAATTTAAATTGGCAATCCGACAATTACGGTAAAGTTGGAAACTTTAACACATATGTTCAAAGTGACTTATTCCAAGTTGTATCAGATTATCCTCCTTCTATTAAACTATTGGCAGAACCCTATAGTGACGAAAATCCA
>CAYVWT010000180.1:0-1660 GCA_964455565.1 uncultured Clostridiaceae bacterium
TATATTTTTTTGTCTTGCTCTCAAGCCTGTATATAAAAATGGTTTAACCTCACCATAAAAATAGAATTCCCCATCTATCACATCTACTTTGCCTGTGTGCCATTCATTGTTATAATAAATCTCTAATTGATTTCCACGACTTAAATTATCACTTTTTTCTTTATTATAACAGGCAATAAAAAACTTTCCTGTTCTCTTATTTTTTACTATTACGCCTTCTTTATTCAAGCTTACAACTCCAATCTAAATATTTATATCACTTTATGATGTTAATTTCCCAATTTCTACTAAACACAAGCTATCAAAGCCACTTATTTAGCTTTTCGTATAACACGTCATTTTTTATCGGTTTGCTCATATAATCATCCATTCCAGTCTCAATGCATTTATCACTATCACCTGTCATTGCATTTGCAGTCATAGCAATAATTGGAATATGTGTGTTTGAACCCATCTCATTTCTTCTAATTTGACGTGTTGCTTCAAACCCATCCATAACTGGCATCTGACAGTCCATCAAAACTAGTCCATATTTTCCTGTTTTGACTTTTTCAACTGCTTCGGCACCATTTGCCACAATCTCACCCTCAAAGCCTATTTTTTCTAACTGCATCATTGTAAGCTTTTGGTTTACAAGGTTATCCTCTGCAATTAGAACTTTTGGATATTGCTTATTTTTTCTCGCTATAATTGCTTTATCAAACTGAAGTTGCTGATCTGTCCCTGCTATTAAACTATCGTCAGAAATGTGCTCGTCCGTTACTAATACATAAAGATTAAACCAAAATACAGTCCCTTCGCCGAGCTTACTTTCCACACCTATTTCGCCACCCATTAACTCAACAATGCTCTTAGATATTGCCAAACCCAATCCGGTTCCTCCATATTTACGTGTAGTTGTGCCGTCTGCCTGCACAAATGGTGCAAATAGTTTGGAAACAACATCATCTGCAATTCCAATACCTGTATCTTGCACCTCGAAACGGATTAAAACCTCGGAATTATTATTTTTCTGTCCTTCCTTAGTTACCCTTACCGAAACATCACCTTTTTCGGTAAATTTAACAGCATTCACAAGAAGATTTAACAGCACCTGCCTTAGACGCACACCATCTGAACACACATCGACAGGAACATCATCACTAATAAAGACATTTACATTTATTCCTTTTTCTTGCGCTAGAATTGTTACAATTCCACTTGTCTGATGGATTAAATTGTGCAAATTAAAAGGATCATTATTGATAACAACCTTACCCGCCTCGATTTTAGAAAAATCAAGAATATCGTTTATAATTCCAAGAAGCAAGCCTCCTGAATTCTGTATTATTTTTACCAATATTTTCTGATTTTCGTTCAAGTCATTATCGGAAAGCAAATCTGCTGAGCCAATAAGAGCATTCATAGGGGTTCTGATTTCATGACTCATATTAGCTAAAAAATCACTCTTTGCCTTATTAGCTAATTCAGCAGTTTCCTTAGCCTTTATAAGCTCATTTTTGGTGCACTTTTGCAGTTGCAGTCCATCCATAAATGTATTAAACCATTTTATAAGTTCTCCAATTTCATCGTATGAATGTTGTTTAAGCCTAAATGTAAGGTCAATAGTACCATCCTGAATTCTCCTAAATAACAGAGTTATCTCTTTTATTGGCTTTAC
>CAYVWT010000181.1:0-1646 GCA_964455565.1 uncultured Clostridiaceae bacterium
CCCAATATTACCAGCCCCATACATTACTGCCTTCATATTTTATTATCCTCCATAAGCTTTAGCAAAATTTTCTTTTTTAAAAACTTAATTTTTGTCTAATTGATTTATTTACTTCTAACCTCAACGTTATTTACCTCACCACTTAAAAATGGCAATAACCCGTTTGTAGTGAGGTCGTTTTGTGCTTTTGAATCCCCTTTTAAAAACCAATTAAAATATAACAGTGAAGCTTCACGAGCAACCTTTTGCACCTCATCTCTGTTTTTTGACGAAATTTGTGTTTGTTGCGAGCCGGTTGAATCTGTAAAATCAAGGTGAGCGGCATTGGCAATCCAAACAAATTTATTTTTTTCATCATTTTGCGACCAATATTGAAATGCATTATATCTATTTGTCGCAGGTTCACCATTCTGTTCATCGTCATTAGTGCCTGACATCCCCATTAAAGGCACTCTTAAGGAATTAAAACTTTCTTGTATAAAAAAAGGAGCGTCTGCACCCTGAGGCGAAAGTGCAATACCACATTTTATTCTATGATCGCTAAGATCAGGACCAATTCCATAACCCGGTGCAATAGCAGGAACAATATAATCCAAAGCCGGTCTCATACCACAAACCGCCATAGTTGTATAGGCACCATATGAATGCCCCATCATACCGATGTTTTGTATATCAACCCGTCCACGAATCTTATTATTTAAACTATTTGAATTATTCCAATTTATTAAAGTATCAATCGCAAAGCTGACATCCTTTGGACGATTTAAAACCTCATTGGAATCATATGTCATATCATGTGTGCTTTCTCCTTGTAGCATTTTTGTTGTATTACTGCCAACGTGCTCTAAACACAAAACAATATATCCATTTGAAGCCAAATGCTCTGCTTGAGCATAGTGTGTATCCCAATTCCCTCCAGCGCCGTGCGATATGATGACAGCAGGAAAAATACCGTCTGATGATGGCATATGAATCTTAATAGGAACCTTCCTACTCCTAGAATTATCTGTTAAAAGTAGATATTCTAAAATCTGAACCGGATAACTTCCGTTAGCCGAATAATCGAATTTATTATTAATAATGTTTCTGATTTTTTGATTTTGTGGTGTCAATGTGCGAAGCCCATCCCACAGCAAGAAATCCACTTCGACATATGAATTGTCATTTGTTGCTGGTATGTAAATGTTTTGAGTAAATGTGTATTCCTCATTTGGTGCAAAAATTTTGTTTATTAATTGTGCAGAAACAAGCTTTTTGTTTTTAAAAACACAGACAACAAATGCTGTTGATTGCGTTTCGTTTGTGTTGCTTTTATATGTAGTCTGCAGATTATGTTGCCCACCTTCGGGAGCAAACTTAACATTTGCGGAGTTGCCCAGTGATGAGCCAATGAAGTCAACAGTTGCGGACTGTACAGTAAATATGGTAATTGTAGATATTAGCATAACTACTGTTAGCACAGCACCAAATAGTTTCTTTTTCATTCCATAGCACTCCTTTTGAAAAAATACTTGAGCATTATTAAACTTACTTATGCACTTACCAACATGATGAATTATTTGTTGTCATCAATAAACCGCTCGACTTCACTAATATGCTTAATTCCCGTTGTTGCACCTATTGCCATAACGCAATGTGTACCTACA
>CAYVWT010000182.1:0-1611 GCA_964455565.1 uncultured Clostridiaceae bacterium
TTATTCTTAGACCGTTTTTGATCACGTTTATAAAATTATGATACAAAAATTGTGAAGGGGTAGTTAATTTATAAACCTCAATTATAGATAGTTTGCCATTTGTTACTTTGATTTTATGCTCAAGTGAGGAATTATAAAAGCTTTTTATGGGTAAAATCAATCTCCATAGATTTGGGGAGAGCAAAAATGTCTGATAAGCGGTGATGGCATGTTTAAAGGGAAATGAAGTTTTAAGTATAAATTACTTTATTTCGAATTCTTTCCTTAAACAATGCAAGGCGTAGGCAGAAGCTTACTTATAACTGAACCGAGTGTTGCCAAAGGTACGCACGGTGGTGTGAGAGGATGGCGGTTAGTCACCGCCCCTAATCAATTATATAGCAGCTTATCACAGTTCCTGAATATACCTATGTGAAAAATATTATTTTCTCTTGTTCTTTTCCGAATAATGTGAGCTCAACCAAGTCATGTACTCGGATTCCGTCTTTGTGCCTGATTTCATATTTTCACGCCATACATCCCTATCTTCTTTAAATTTATCGAAAGCTTCCTCTTTTTTGTTATTTGCACGAGCTGTAGTTCGCAACAGATTGTATATCTTTTTTTCAAGGATTTTTGTTTCGCTACTTTTTTCTCGTTCAAGACTCTTCATTAGAATATTAGCCGATTTGCAAGTCTTTGTGGGGTATTGCGGACTAATTCGGTCACAATATTCCTCGTTTTTATTCGTTGTAGGTACAAACATTTTATGGCAGTTTTCACACTCTTTAATATCATATCCTGCTTTTAATATATGATATATTAAAGCAACTACAATATCTTGCAGATTATCACAAAAGTACGTTGTAGTCTTTTTATCATCATCTCTAAGTGCCAGAAATAAACTAATCTTATTACTCTTTATTATGGTGTCTTTAGCAAAAGAGGATTGCTCCGAAAAGCTTACAAGATCGCCGTAATCCTCTACTGCACGCATTGCCATAACATCTAACACATCATTTGGTAGGATGTAATCAACTGAGAATCGAGGTAGGTATAAGTTTGATGCACTCATAAACGCCTCGAAGAAAGGCAATTTAGATCCATTGCTATGCTTGTATACTCGCAAAAGTAGTAAAAACTGCTGTGTGAGCATATAGGCCTTTTTTTTGTCGCCGGGAGATACTCCAAAGCCTAAAAACATATGTTCTTTAATTTCTTTTAAATTAGCAAAATCACATACCGTATTCCCTAAGTCAATTTGAACATTTTTACTTTCTGACACCAACAATACGTCTTGCACCTTTTTTCCTGACTCCTTAAAGATAAGCGAGAATCTGCTTTTCATTAATATATCCTCCTTTATACTTGCTGTTGTTTAATAATATGAAAAATAATTGCAAAACAATATGGACAAGAATAACAACATGTGCTATACTCATTATAGTTGCTACTAACTAAATAAAATATAAATAAAAGCAAACAAAATTTTGTATATAAAAGTTTAGTGGATATTTGCTTTCTACATTTATACAGTACAGCAACTGCAACGAAATGTCAACAACAATATTAGTTGTACCTGAAAATTTAATAGCCTATCCGCAAGAGATACTTTGCAGGCGAAGCAACGCA
>CAYVWT010000183.1:0-1572 GCA_964455565.1 uncultured Clostridiaceae bacterium
CTATTTTCGGAAGTCCATCTTCTCCCTTTTCATAGCCAAGGAATCGTCCATATGGTAGGCTTACCTTGCCGTCAGCAAAACGTTTGCGTTGCCCCCACGTAACATTCTCGGAAATACTTCTACTTTCCTCCTGTGCCAGTGAACTCATAATAGTTATCAGCAATTCGCCCTTGCTGTCCATAGTATAAATATTCTCTTTTTCGAAGAACACCTCAACGCCCTTTTCTTTAAGCTGACGGACGGTTGTAAGGGTATCAACAGTATTTCTTGCGAACCTACTAACCGATTTTGTAATGATGAGGTCAACTTTACCCTCCAAGCTATCTGCAATCATACGGTTGAACCCATCACGCTTTTTGGTGCTGGTAGCCGAAATACCCTCGTCCGAATATACATCAACCATCTGCCACGCAGGGTTTTCTTCAATCTGCCTTGTGTAATAATCAACTTGAGCTTCATAGCTTGAAAGTTGTTCTTCATTATCGGTGGAAACACGAGCGTAGGCAGCTACACGCTTTTTATCGGTTATGCCTATAACAGCAGGTGCAAACCTACCGACTGTTGCTGGTATAAAGGTTATTTCTTTTTCTAATAGCATTGGCTATTCATCCTTTCAATCGACTTTTGACGAGCAAGCTCTTTAGCTTCATCGCTCCAACTTTCACTGCGTGATTTATTTTGCCATTGTTTTTCTATTGTATCACCATTGTTAAAAACAAAAACAAGTAAATTTGAACTCTGCACTCGTATTTCTTTAATATTTTGTATAAAAATTCTTTCATCAAATTCTGTTATACCCAAAGCCTCTGCGGTAAGTAAAGTTAATATGTTCTCTGGTATCTGCTTTGACTGACAATGCTTTTTGCCGAGGGTGTTAAAGGTGGAGCAAATCCAAACCGCTTTTTGATATTTTGTGCCAGCGTTATTAAGTTTACGGCGATAATTTTTGCCACAAACACCACAAACAATTTTGCCTGTAAAAGGATATGTAGCAATCGTGGTTGACTTTGCCTCATACCGTTTTGCCCGTCTTTCCATTTCCACCTGTACCCTGTCAAATAATTCTCTGTCAATGATAGGCTCATGGTTATTTTTTACTAAGTATTGTGGTAATTCACCGTTGTTCGTTTTGTTAATTTTAGTTAAATGGTCAGCTATAAACACCTTTTGCAAAAGCAAATCACCACAATATTTTTCATTCTTTAATATTTCCCTAATTTTGGTGCTATCCCAAGCACCACCGTTTTTAGGTCTAACTCCCATTTCGTTCAATTTCTTAATAATTGAAACCCTACCCATACCGCTTAGAAAATTTGCAAATATTATTTTAATAATCTCTGCTTCTGTTTCGTTTACTGTGATATTGCCCTTTTCAAAATTATAGCCTAAAATAGCAAAAGTGTTTGAAATTCCGTCTTTGAAGTTATTTCTGATTCTCCACTTGCAATTTTCGCTGACCGACAAGCTCTCCTCCTGGGCAAAAGAAGAGAGGATAGTAAGCATAAGCTCACCATCCCCTGAAATACTGTGAATATTCTCTTTTTCGAACCAAACATCGACATTTATTTCTTT
>CAYVWT010000184.1:0-1566 GCA_964455565.1 uncultured Clostridiaceae bacterium
CTTGTTTTTGAGTTCATCAAACACTGGATGTTTATCAATTAATTTTTTAACATCATAATTTTTCACAACATTGTTATCAAACAAAACCATTAACATCATATCATCTAATGGCTTTACATCTTTTATTTTTGGTATTCCATTCACTAAAACTCACCATCCTTTATTCTAAAGGCTTCAATTTCTTAAACTGTTGACTGTTCCAAATTTCCATTAAGTCATTTTGATACATTTGCCCCCACTCACGTATTAAGCCTTGAGCCTTTGTCGGCATATCGCCCTCCAACATATCAAGTGTTCTAATGTCAAATTCACCTACATAGTCTCCATATATTGCGTGAAAATGAGGTGGATTATGTTCATTTCCTGCAAAAAACATTTTTATAACTATTCCATAAAATCTTGATATCTCTGGCACCATAATCACATCCCTTTTAAGTATATTATACACCTTTATTTAACATTAATCAATATTTTGCTAAAAAAAAATATTATAATACCAACCTCAGTAACCTTTAAATCACTACCAAAGTCAACGGTATAATTTAAACTTCTACCACCACACCAGACTTAAACTCTACCTTAATCTTACCTTCATCAACCCTTATCTTCTCAACCAGCTGCCTTGTCAAACCATCACTATACTCCAAAACTATACAATCCTGACCTTCCAAAAACTCTGTCATTTCAGCTATACGTTGGCTCTTACTCTGCCTTCTTGCATTATATTCCACGGCATTTTGCTTTTCAGACCTTAGCTCGTGGATTTGGTTTGCCGCCCTGTCATAATCACTACCATTACTTGCAAGGCGTAGTAGTTCATTTTGTAGTTCATCAAGTTTGGCATCAATACCCACTGTATCCTTGTCAAACTCTGCCCCAAGTGCAATCCGTATATTCTCACTTAACTTTTGTATAAATCCCTCTCTATCAGCAATCACCATATTTATTGCCTTTGTTACAGCATTTTGCAAATCGGTTTCAAGTATCGTGCCAGAACTGCAATCTGTGCCCATTTCCTCAAGTCTACTCAGGCAACGCCATACAACACTCTTTTTGCCACGATTGTTCCAGTGAATCCTACGATAAATCTCACCGCACTCGCCACAAAAGACAATGCTCGAAAGTGCATATTTACTACTATAAACCCTCTTGCTACCTTTACTATCATATAAGCACGTTCTACGAACAAGTTCCTCCTGAACCTGCAAGTATAGTTCCTTTGGAATTATTCCCTCATGGCTATTTTTTACATAATATTGTGGCACAATACCGTTATTTACAACTCGTTTCTTCGAAAGGAAATCTATTGTATAGGTCTTTTGAAGCCTTGCATCGCCTATATACTTCTCATTCTGTAATATCTTTTTAACCGTTTCTGGTCGCCATTTAGGTTTGCCTGCCCCTGTTAGTATGCCATCAGCCTCAAGAACTTTACATATATCAAGCAAGCTCGCCCCCTGTAAATATTCACAATATATACGTTTTACAACCTCTGCCTGCTCTGGATCTATACTAATATTTCAATAGGCACGCCTCATTTTTTATGCTTTTACTAGTAAATTTAGG
>CAYVWT010000185.1:0-1557 GCA_964455565.1 uncultured Clostridiaceae bacterium
CCCTCGATATATTTAAAAATGCAAACTATAAAGCTTTTTGCAGTTTTCATTTGCAAAAACGGATCAATTCTTTGCTCCAAATCTCTCCTCACAAATGGAACAAACCCACGTTTTTCAAGCTGTGGCAACAGTTCATCATAACGCCGTGCTTGTACAATTCCACAGCTATACGCGCCGACGAATTTAGCATAGGCAATAATTTCTTGCTTATTCACCTATTATCTCCCCTTCGCAGTAATCGCCACAAAATTTTGTTAGCCTAACCGTTCTATATTCCCCTGCCAAATCCTCGCCATTTGCGAAAACTCTAATATAATTCTCTGTTAAGCCTTCGAATATATTGTCTTTTACACATTGTTCAAAAAGCACTTCTAATTCCTTGCCAATATATTTTTCGCAATAATCTTTCTTTAAAATATGCCCAAGCTCTATCATTTTATGTGAACGCTGCGACTTAACTTTTTCGTCAACTTGTCCATCCATAATTGCGGCAGGTGTTCCATTTCTGCGTGAATATGGGAAAACGTGAATGTCGGAGAATTGCGCCTTTTTTACTGTGTTATAGTTTTCGTCAAATTCCTCGTCCGTTTCCTGCGGAAAGCCAACCATAACATCTGTTGTAATTGAGCTATCAGGCATAGCCTGTCTTACTCTGTCTAATGTTTCTAAATACTGCTCTGCTGTATATTTTCTGTTCATTCTTTTTAAGGTTTCTGTGCAACCACTTTGCATTGAAATATGAAAGCTATGGCATAATTTTGGAAGCTTTTCAATTTCATCGACAAATTCTTGTGTGAGCAAATTCGGCTCTAACGAGCCAAGTCTAACACGTTTTAATCCCTCAACTTTACAAATTTCTTTTATTATGTCAATTAATTTTAAATCCAAATCACGACCATAAGAGGCAAGGTGAATGCCAACGAGAACAACCTCTGTAAAACCTTCAGCCGTTAGCTTTGTGACCTCGTTCACAGCAGAATCTATAAGTCTTGAACGCACAGACCCTCTTGCGTATGGAATGATACAATACGAGCAAAAATTCGTGCAACCATCTTGTATTTTAATCGTCGCACGAGTTCTTGACTGTTGAACAGATTGTAAATCCTCATAATCTGATGAAATTACATTTTTCACTGCATCAATTCTAAACCCTGCGTAATTTTCAACATATTCAACAATCCTTTTTCTATCTGTTGTGCCAAGAATAATATCGACATCATCTAACTTCCGAACCTCGTCTGGTGAAACTTGGGAATAGCAACCAACAACCGCAACAATACTATTTGGGTTGTTCCTTTTTGCACGCCTTATCATTTGGCGTGATTTCTTATCACCAACCGATGTAACCGTGCAAGTATTTATAACAAATACATCTGCACTATCATCATTTGTTGAAATGTAGCCGTTTTTTTCAAACAAACCACGCATAGATTCTGTTTCATACATATTTACCTTGCAACCTAATGTAAAAAATTTAACAATTTTCATAAAAAATACTCTCCATTTTTGTGACTAAACATAATTATATCAGATTTACAAAAAATTAACAATAATAAA
>CAYVWT010000186.1:0-1521 GCA_964455565.1 uncultured Clostridiaceae bacterium
AATAAAGTCTTAGATGAAAAAGGTTTTGAATGGAAGCCGATAGGATAAAGAATATTGAGGATCTATGAGAGGTTCATAGGAATTATTTTATAAGCAATTTTGCAAGATATAACTATTATATATACCTGCCTATCTGCTTGACTACGGTAGTGGAGTGTGCTATAATAATTGAATGAAAGAATATCCTATGACTTTTAACCAATTCACTCTTCAATTTGCAACTGAAGAGCAATGCAGAAATTATTTATATGAGATAAGATTCCCTAATGGATTTGTGTGTCCGAAGTGTTCTCATAATAAGGCGTGGTTGAGGACAAACCACTTATATGAATGCGAAAAATGCAAGCATGGAACATCGGTAACAGCAGGAACTATTTTTCAAGATACGCGAAAATCTTTAAAGGATTGGTTCGTTGCGATTTGGTGGATTACCACACAAAAATATGGTGCGAGTGCAGAGGGGCTTCAGCAAGTGTTAGGGTTAAAAAGCTATGAAACAGCATGGACATGGCTTCACAAAATTCGCACAGCTATGGTTGTTCCAGTCCGTTCAAAATTGTCCGGAACAGTCGAAGTTGATGAAAGTTATATCGGCGGTGAATCCGCCGGGAAACGTGGGCGTGGAGCGGAAAACAAGGTGTTGATTGCACTTGCCGTTGAGTTAGATGGCAAGAAGTTAGGGCGTGTCAGAATATCAATTATAAAGGATGCATCAAAAGATTCTTTGCATGGATTTATAAAAGAAAATATTGAAGCGGGCGGTACGTTGATAACTGACGATTGGTCTGGGTATTCTGGCATTGAAAATGAGGGATATATTCGTGAAGTCCACAGTCAATCCAAAGCCGAAAATGAGGATGAATTATTGCCACACGTTCATTTAATCATATCGCTTCTAAAGCGTTGGCTTTTAGGAACTCACCAAGGTGCAGTTGGGCAAAAGCATCTACAAGCATATTTGGATGAGTATGTGTTTCGGTTTAATCGCCGTACATCATCTAAACGAGGATTGTTATTTTATCGATTGCTTGAAAATGCTATGACTGTTCCACCAGTCACATACCAAAATCTTGTAAATAAGCCTAAACCGTAGTCAAGCAGATAGGCAGGATCATTTTTAGCCGTAAAAGCTATTTACATTAAAAAACCAATAACAATAAATGGCTACTTTGAATTTTGATACTTAAATATACCATTAAATAGTTTGTTCTTAGACTTATTAGATTATGTTGCCGATTAAATCGTACAATGAGCAAAGACATATGTCATTAGCACCAATTAAATCATGCGTAATGGCATTTGATTTGTATTAAACTCACAAATTTTCATGCGTTTGCCGTGAACGGCAATGCGATATTGGTTGACAATGAGGATTACGAACAGGCAATACAATATAATTTGTTTATGAGCAGAAGCGGCAAATATGGACACGTTGCCACAAGTGTTCATGGAAAAACTGTGTCTTATAAAAAGCTGATACTGGGCATAGCTGCGCCAAAAAGAACTCTTTTCAAAAATAGA
>CAYVWT010000187.1:0-1509 GCA_964455565.1 uncultured Clostridiaceae bacterium
TCGCCAAACCTTTGATAATGCACAATTTCACGAGCACGAAGAAATTTTATTGGTTCAATAACATCTGGGTCATCTGCAAGTCGCAATATGTTTTCATAAGTAGCACGAGCCTTTTGCTCTGCTGCTAAATCTTCTGTGAGGTCTGCAATTACATCTCCCTTTACTGCTAAAACAGCAGCAGAAAAAGGTGTTCCACCAGCACTTTGAGGGTATACACCAAGATTATGGTCTACATAATAATCACCAAAGCCACCAGCTTTGACTTGTTCAGGAGTTAAATTTCGGGTCAATTGATGTACTATCGTTCCAACCATTTCTAGGTGCCCCAGTTCCTCAGTACCAATATCCGTTAAGGTTGCCCTTGCTATATCTATTGGCATAGTGTATCTTTGGGATAAATACCGTAATGATGCACCAAGCTCGCCATCAGGTCCGCCATATTGACTCATCACAAATTTTGCTAATTTTGGGTTTGGATTTTTAATTTTCACAGGGTATTGCAGTTTTTTTTCATATTCCCACATATTTTTCCACCTCTTTTTCGCTTATTTGCTCTGTTTCATCACAACTTTCCCATGGCCATGGGCTTTTTATCCATTCCCAAGGGGTTGTATTATTATCTTTATCATATATTGTTAGTGGACCGTAAAGCTTTTCGAAATGCTGTGTCATTGCCTTATATTTGTTAGCAGACGAGTTAAATTCGTCCACAGCTTTTTGCTCAAATGGATGAGTGTCAAGATAAAGCTGTAAATCATATAGCCTTAGGTCTAATTCCATAAGCTCTTTAAGCATCATTTCTCTATTTCTATTCATCTTTCGCCCTCCCATTCATACATATACATTGGTTGGTCAAGGGAAGGGAAGATAGTGCCTCTTTCTAATCCTGTTTTTAAGTCATATAAATCGTCACTCCACATCTGAAATGGTACATATGCATGCGCAAGCATCGGATTTTCAGGCATAAATGGTACTTTGTCATATTCCATAAAACATAACCTCCTTAATTTATAGTCACTAACATATTATTAATAATTAGGCAAAAAGGTTACATAATACATAATTATTGTATACATACAAATAAAACATTATTTGATATTTGTTGAAAAATGTATACACACGAAAAGAAGGTGGTTTTATCAATGAGTATTAACGCATTAGTCAGTAGCACGATAAATATATTACTATCAATAATCAAATCACATAAAATAGTAGATTTTTTTGGCTAAATAATGTATAATACTTGTAATATTAGAATTTTTTGTGCCTTATACCTAATTAAGTTATAGTAATACTAACAATTTGAGGTGAAACAATGTTTAGTGAATTATATGCAGGGCTAATTGATAATACATGCTTGCTTTTAACTACAGGTATCATATATTTTGCACTCTCTTTTAAGGATATTAAATATGCTATGTCTAAAAAATTTTTTGGTGGCTTTATTTTTGGCGTAATTGGCATTTTCATAATGTCAAGCCCTATCAAACTTATTGATGGGGTTGTTTT